>CAMAVY010000005.1 GCA_945861675.1 Klebsiella pneumoniae
GCGTACACAAGTGCAGACGCTGGCGCTGCTGCTGGCGCAACCGCAGGCTTCCTGTTCCAGAAAGGCGCGATCGACTTCGCAGGTGGCACCGTGGTGCACATCAACGCTGCAATGGCCGGTATCGTGGGCGCCTGGTTGATTGGTCGGCGCGTAGGTTACGGCCGTGAAGCAATGGCACCGAACAGCATCACCATGACCATGGTTGGCGCCGCACTGTTGTGGGTGGGCTGGTTCGGCTTCAACGTTGGCTCGAACCTCGAAGCCAACGGCCTTGCCGCGCTCGCCTTCGTAAACACGTTCCTTGCAACCTGCGCTGCAACAGTGGCCTGGACCTTCACCGAGTGGGCATTGAAAGGTAAGCCTTCCATGCTCGGCGCAGCTTCCGGTGCCGTCGCAGGTCTGGTCGCCATTACGCCGGCATGCGGCTACGTCGGCGCGATGGGCGGTCTGATCATTGGTCTCGCCGCCGGTATCGCCTGCTACTGGGGTGTGAACGGCCTGAAGAAACTGCTTGGTGCAGACGACAGCCTGGATGTGTTCGGCGTGCACGGTGTCGGCGGCATCCTGGGTGCAATCCTCACGGGTGTGTTCGTGTCACCAGCGCTTGGCGGTGTAGGTGTGTACGACTACGTCGGCAACACAGTCGCCGCATACGACACCGCAACGCAGGTAACAAGCCAACTGTGGGGCGTCGGCGTATCGGTGATCTGGTCCGGCGTGGTCTCCTTCATCGCCTACAAGCTCGTTGACCTGACCATTGGTCTGCGCGTGACCGAAGACGATGAACGCGAGGGCCTGGACCTGACGGCGCACGGCGAGAAAGCCTGGCACCTGTAAACCTCAACGCCGCACAACGGCAAGAACAACGGGCGCTTCTGCGCCCGTTTTCTTTTCTCCGGCAGGAAACCATCGAGCGCGGCCGGGAACGGCAATTGCTTTACATCAGTAGCTGACAACTGCGCGCCTCGCGCTGTGTACACCAACCGATCACATCCTGAACCGGGGAGTTCCAAGCTTTGAGCGCTGAACTACACAACGCCGCTGGCCGCGCAGCGCAGAACGCGGGCACATTGCCGGCACCACTGCGCGTCGACACCGTCGAAGCAGCACAGGCTTACCTCACGAGTCAGGACGTCAGCTACGTCCTGGCACAGTTCGTCGACATGCACGGTGTGGCAAAGGCCAAGTCCGTGCCCGTTGCGCATCTGCAGACCGTGCTCACAGAAGGCGCGGGCTTTGCCGGCTTTGCGATCTGGGGTGTGGGCATCGAGCCACATGGCCCGGACTTTCTCGCGGTCGGCGACCTCTCAACGCTGTCACTGGTGCCGTGGCAGCCCGGACTTGCGCGCATCGTGTGCGAAGGCCATGTGAACGGCGAAGCATGGCCGTACGACAGTCGCATCGCATTGCGCAAACAGATCGCGCGGCTCAACGAAAAAGGTTGGACGTTGTTCACCGGGCTCGAGCCCGAGTTCTCGCTGTTGAAGCGCAGCGTGACGGGGCAGCTCGAGCCCTGCGACGCGTCCGACACACTGGCCAAGCCCTGCTACGACTACAAGGGCTTGTCACGCACGCGTGGATTTCTGGAGAAGCTGTCAAACGCACTGCGCGCCACGGGCATCGACGTGTATCAGATCGATCACGAAGACGCGAACGGCCAGTTCGAAATCAACTACACGTACACCGACTGCCTGACGTCGTGTGATCACTACGTGTTCTTCAAGATGGCTGCGAGCGAGATTGCCAACGAGTTCGGCCTGATCTGCTCGTTCATGCCGAAGCCGTTCTCACATCTGCCGGGCAACGGCATGCACATGCACATGTCCATCAGCGATGGGCAGCGCAATCTGTTTCAGGACAAGCAGGACGCGCGCGGACTTGAGCTTTCACCCCTGGCCTATCACTTTCTGGGCGGCCTGCTGACACATGCGCCCGCATTGGCCGCGCTGTGCGCGCCGACGGTGAACTCGTACAAGCGCCTGGTCGTTGGCCGCTCACTGACGGGCGCCACCTGGGCGCCCGCATACATCAGCTACGGCGACAACAACAGATCAACCATGGTGCGCATTCCGAAGGGCCGCCTTGAATTGAGGCTGCCCGACGGTTCGTGCAATCCGTACCTCGCCACCGCTGCGGTGATTGCGGCCGGATTGGACGGCATTGAAAAGAAGCTGGATCCAGGCGCGCCGCAGAACGTGAATCTGTATGAGTGGAGCCCGGATCAATTGCGCGAAGCTGGCATCGGCACGCTGCCACAGAACCTTGCCGAAGCGCTCGATGCACTTGAAGCCGACAGCGTGATCAGCGACGCACTTGCACCTGTGACATCAGAGTTTGTGAAGCTCAAGCGCATGGAGTGGATCGAGTACATGCGGCATGTCTCCGACTGGGAGATCAAGAGCTATCTCGAGTTCTTTTAAGGGAAAACAGAACATGTGTGGAATTGTGGGGCTGCTGCTGAAGAAGCCCGCACTGGCCAGTCAACTCGGCGAGTTGATGGTGCCAATGCTGATCGGCATGACTGATCGCGGGCCCGACTCTGCAGGCATGGCAGTGTTCACGGCACCGTTGCCTGAAGGCCAACGCAAGATCAGCCTGTACTCGGGCCTGACTGCCGACGGGGCGCGCTACGACTGGACGGGCCTCGTCAATGCCCTGAATCATGCATGGTCGATCGATGCTGCGGCTGCGACTCGAGGCAATCATGCGGTGCTCACATTCAGTGGTGCCGCGGCGCCCGTGAAAGACTGGATCCACGCTCAGGCGCCGCTGCTGCATGTGCTGTCGGCCGGCCGACGCATCGATTTGTACAAGGACATCGGCAAGCCGGCCGATGTTGCGACACGCTACGGCTTCAATCAGCTGCGTGGCAGCCATCTCGTGGGCCACACACGCATGGCCACCGAGTCGGCGGTCACGCCAGATCGTGCGCATCCGTTTACCGCAGGCGAAGACTTCTGCCTGGTGCACAACGGCTCGTTGTCGAACCCCTACAGCATTCGCCGCATGCTTGAGCCCAAAGGCATTCACTTCGACACCGACAACGACACAGAGGCGGCCTGCCGCTTCATCGAGTGGCGCCTGCGCGAAGGCGACGACCTGCGCACGGCGCTGCAGCACGCATTCCAGTCGCTGGATGGGTTCTTCACCTTTCTGATGGGCACGCCCACCGAGCTTGCATTGATACGCGACCCATTTGCCTGCAAACCCGCCGTCGTGGCCGAGACCGATGACTACGTGGCTATCTCGTCCGAGTTTCGTTCCCTCGCACATCTTCCCGGCGTGAAGCACGCACACGTGTTTGAGCCCGCACCCGAGGAGATGTACGTGTGGAAACTCTGAACTTCGATCTGGCGCGCGACACACTGCGCAGCATCAATCAGCAACTACATGCGCCCGCCGCCGAGTTGAGCGGGCGCAGCGTGAACATCTTCAACCCCGATGGCGCGCACAACATTGCAGTAGGCCTGAATGCGCCGCTGCATGTGACCATTCACGGGCATGCGGGCTACTACGCGGCCGGCATGAATCAGCTTGCCAACGTTGTCATTGAAGGCAGCGCCAGCACGGGTGTTGCAGAAAACATGATGAGCGGACAGGTGCGAGTGAAGGGTTTTGCATCCAACGCAGCAGGCGCGTCTGCGCATGGTGGGTTATTGATCGTAGAAGGCGATGCTGGCCTGCGCTGCGGCATTTCGCTGAAGGGCGGCGACATCGTCGTGGGCGGTTCCGTTGGCAGTTTCTCCGGCTTCATGGCGCAAGCGGGTCGCATGGTGGTGTGTGGCAACGCAGGCGATGCCCTCGGCGATTCGCTGTACGAAGCCGTGATCTATGTGAAAGGCAGTATTGCCTCGTTGGGCGCCGATGCAGTGATTGAACCGCTTGGCGACGCCGACGTGACAGCGCTGCGCGAACTTCTGAATGCCGCCGGCCTGAACCATGCACCACGGGAATTCAAGCGCGTGGCGTCCGCACGCACGCTGTACCACTGGAACGCCGACGCCGAGCAGGAGTATTGAGATGAGTACGCCCACTGGACCAGGTTCACCACGCAACATTCGCGGCGAAGAGTCGGCCTCTTACGACCGCAGCGTCATCGACTACATCCATCGCGCGTCGGCCACGGGGTTGTACGAAATTCGCGGGCTCGGCGCCAAGCGCAAGCTGCCGCACTTCGACGACCTGCTGTTTCTCACCGCCTCGATGTCGCGCTATCCGCTGGAAGGTTATCGCGAGCGTTGCGTCACCAAGACCGTGCTGGGCACGCGCTACGCCACCAAGCCCATCGTGCTCGACATTCCCATCACCATCGCCGGGATGAGTTTCGGTGCGTTGTCTGCAAACGTGAAAGAAGCCATCGGACGCGCGGCGACGGCCATGGGCACCTCGACCACCACCGGCGATGGCGGTATGACGCGCGAGGAACGCGACTCATCCAAATCGTTGGTCTACCAATGCCTGCCTTCGCGCTACGGCTTCAATCCGGATGATCTGCGCCGCGCCGATGCCATCGAGATCGTCATCGGGCAAGGTGCGAAGCCTGGCGGTGGCGGCATGTTGCTGGGCCAGAAGGTGAACCCGCGCGTCGCGGCGATGCGCACGCTGCCGGAGGGTGTGGATCAGCGCTCTGCCAGCCGTCATCCAGACTGGACAGGCCCAGACGATCTGACCATCAAGATTCTCGAACTGCGCGAGATCACCAACTGGGAAAAGCCCATCTACGTGAAGGTGGGTGCAACACGCGTATTCCATGACGTGAAACTGGCGGTGCACGCAGGCGCCGATGTCGTGGTGGTCGATGGCATGCAGGGCGGCACGGCAGCCACACAGACCTGTTTTATCGAGAACGCGGGCATTCCTACGCTTGCCGCTGTCCGTCAGGCCGTCGCCGCGCTTGAAGACCTGGGTATGAAGGACACAGTGCAGCTCATCGTGTCAGGCGGCATTCGCACCGGCGCCGATGTGGCGAAGGCCATCGCCATGGGCGCCGATGCAGTCGCCATCGGTCAGGGCACGTTGATGGCGCTCGGCTGCAATCGCGAGGTGTACTTCAAAGACGGCGTGCCGATCAGCGCTGAGGCCGACTACGCGGCACTGGGCACCTACGCTGGTGCATGTCACCACTGCCATACCGGCAAGTGCCCTGTGGGCATCACAACGCAGGATGCGGTGCTCGAGCAGCGCCTGCAGCCAGAGTGGGGCGGCAAACATCTGCGCAACTACCTCAAGACGCTGACGATGGAACTCACCACGCTCGCACGCGCGTGTGGCAAACAGGATGTGCATCACCTCGAACGCGAAGATCTGGTCGCGCTGACCGTGGAAGCCGCTGCAATGGCGAACGTGCCGTTGGCCGGCACGAACTGGATTCCAGGCGTTACTAATCTGTGATTGCCTAATACCAATAGTCCACAACAGATCGCCCATCGCGCGGCAGATCGTTGAAGGTCTTAAGGCCGTCGAAGTGGTCTATGGGAATGTGCGCCACCGGATCAGGTTCCGTCAGACGCAGGTTGACCGCCAGGCGACGTTTGCCTTCGGGGTACATCTTTCGCGCGCGCCAGTAAGCAATGCAACCGCAGGTCGCGCAGAAGTGAAATTCGATCATCTCCGCCGGGATGTAGGCACGAGTAGGCCCTGAGACATGCACGCCTTCGCCTTCGTAGTCATAGATCCACAACGTTCCGTAGCGGCGACACAGGGTGCAGTTGCACGCTGTTGCCGACTCCGGCATTGCATCGAACTGCCATGTGACCGCACCGCAATGACAAGCGCCGTGAATCATTTCAGTCTCCCGTTGTTCTGTCCGTGCTCGGCGCGCATCTCGCTACCATCGACGACATGCTGGAGAACATGTTCGTCGCCTCACGCTTCGGCAGCCAGCAGGCACTGTGGCTCGGCCTGCGCCGCGATGCGCCACACAGCCCCACGTTCGGTTGGGCAGATGGCAGCGCAGTGGGCTTCACCACTGGGCCGGCGGCGAACCCAACGATTGCGGTGTCTGCATCGGCGATCCAGACGGCGAACAGTACACGCACACGTACACCAACGGCACATGGAACGATCTGGGCAACTTCCACGGCTATGCGGGACCCAAGTTCGGCGTGGTCGAGATCGCCGAACGGACGTCCGTGCCCACGCCCGCCATGATTTCGTTGATGGGCGCGGGTGTGTTGCTCGGCGGTTTGCTGCGCCGTCGCGCAAAGCACGTCTGCTGACCGCAACGCGATGCCTTGACCGGCAGTGCCGGTGGGCGTGAGTCTTCTCCAAGCGCACGCTGTCAGACGTGCCTGGAAACAACTCGCGCCCATTGCACGGAGAGTCACGTGGCCACGCTATCCAACCGCCCGATCACAGCCTTGCTGGTCGTCGATGTGCAGAACAACGTGGTGGCGGGCGCACACGCCCGTGACGCTGTCGTCGCCAACATCAACACGCTGATCGACCGGGCGCGCGCAGCGCATGTGCCCGTCATCTGGGTGCAGCACGCAGACGAAAACCTGCGCCCGGACACCGACGGTTGGCAGTACGTGCCTGAACTGCAGCGGCACGCCGCCGAGCCACTCGTGCACAAACAGTATGGCGACTCGTTCGAGGACACCACATTGGAGAACACGCTTGCGCAACGTCAGGTGGGCAGGCTCGTGGTCACCGGCGCACAAACCGACGCATGCATTCGCGCCACGCTGCACGGCGCGTTCGTGCGCGGCTACGACACGGTGCTGGTCAGCGACGCGCACACCACCGAGGATCTGTCAGCGTACGGCATGCCCACGCCCGAAAAAGTCATCGCCCACACCAACATGTACTGGACCTGGCAGGCCGGGCCTGGGCGCACAGCAAGTGTTGTGGCGACAGATGAGGTCAGCTTCAGTGCAAAAGAAGGCTAGCCCGCGCTGAAATTCAGCCGTCCTGCGGCTGACTCGGCGTGTCGAGAATGAGTTGATAGAAGGCCAGGTCAAGCCAGCGACCGAACTTGAACCCCGCCTGCTGGATGGTGCCCGCGTGCACGAAGCCCAGCCGCTCGTGCAGCGCGATGCTGCCTGCATTTGTGCAATCGATGCCGCCAATCAGCGTGTGGTAGTTCTGCGCGCGCGCACGATCGATGACAGCGCGCAGCAGCGCACCGCCGAGGCCCTGACCGCGCTGCGCATGATGCAGGTAGATCGAGTGCTCCACCGTGTACTTGTAGGCGGGCCACGCTCTGAACGTGCCAAAGCTTGCGAACCCGGCGAGCAGGCCGGATTCGTCGACCAGGCCGATGACCGGATAGCCCCCGGCAGTTTTCGCGTCGAACCAATTGCGCATGTTCGCCATTGATCGTGGCGCGTAGTCGTACAGCGCAGTCGATGTCGCAATGACTTCGTTCAGGATCTCAAGGATCGCCGGCGCGTGGTCGACGAACGTGCAGTCAACGAGTTGCACATCGCACCACGCGGTCAGCCTGCAGAATGATCAGGTGAAACCAGGTCAGCCACTGCACATGCAAGCCTCACAACGAAACATAGTCACCGTCTGGCCCAGGCGTGATGTGAATCAGCTGCCCCGGTTCGACCAACGTCACTTTATGCCACTCGCCTTTGCGCACGACGCAGGCATCACCGGGCGCCAGCACGATGACGTTGTCCGGGTCCGACTCGCCGGTGACACGGAACCTGCCCGAGACGACGTACAGGATTTCATCGCCGTTCGGATGCAGCTCACCGTTATGCGGCGCGTCGCCCGTCACAGAGATGATGCCAACGGTCATGCCATCGATGCGCTCAGGCGGGCCGAACTTGTGCGCGCGCACAGACACTGACAGGTCGCGATGGATTCCGAAGCTGTACTTCGCAACGTCCACTTGTTCGAGTTTGGTCATCGCTACCCCGACCTGACTGGAATCCGACTGCGCCCGCGCCGTCGCCAGTGGGCGTTGCTGCGCGAAGCTACCGCAGCGACCGTGCGGCGCAAAGCCGCGCGCAGACAGAACCTCGCAGGCAGGGGCGGACTCCCGAATCGCCTCCGTCGCGGCGCCCTGAGCGCGCTGCCCACCCGTATTCCCACCCCGCCCCCAAAGTGCAACTATCCCCACCCCGCTAAACGCGCACCCCGGCGGCCACACCATGAGCCCCTTCCGCTACCCGATCATGCAGTGGGCCTATGTCGTGAACGACATCGAGGCAGCCTGTGCCAATTGGACCGAGATGACGGGCGCCGGCCCGTTCTTCGTCAGCAAGCACCACAAGGGCACCCACACCTATCGCGGCGCGGTCACCGAGCCGGACTTGAGCTACGCATTTGGCTCCGTGGGCGATGTGCATGTGCAACTCATCCAGCAGCACTGCAGTATTCCTTCTGTTTATCGGGACATGTTTGCTTCGGGGCAGGAGGGCTTTCACCACTTCGCGCTGCTGGTGCCGGACTTCGTCGCCGAACAGGCGCGCTTTGCCGCAGCCGGCTACCCGGTGGTCACCGAACTCATCTCCGCCGCGCGGGTGTGCTACGTAGACACACGCAAATGGCTCGGCGCGTTCGTTGAGCTGTATGAAGACAACGCCCCGCTGCGCAAGATCTTCGCGGGCTGGAATGAAGAGCACGCACGCTGGGACGGCAAGACAGATCCAATCCGCGCCTTGTAGGGCGCACTCGCAGACAAGCTTGCAATCGCAAGACGTATTCTTTTCGCAAGACGCATTCTTTCACCAAGACAAATGAGCGGGAGAGCAACATGGCACTGCAGAACATCAACCCCATCAACAACCAACTGGCCGACATCATCGTGCGGTCGGATTCGCCCTGGATCGAAACCGAGAAAGGCATGGCATGGACCAAAGTGCTGTGGACGGGCTCGGAGTCCGGCGGCTGGGTCGCACTGTTCCGCTGGAACAAGGGCTACACCGCAGCACCACACAAGCACCTGTCCGATGCACACACGTTCATCCTGAAGGGCAAGCTGCAGGTGCGCGACGGCATCCTGAACGCGGGTGACTACGACTACGAACCCAACGGCGTGCTGCACGGCGCCACGATTGCATTGGAAGACACCGAGTACCTGTTCTTCTGCCAGGGCCCGGTGGTGTTCTTCGACAAGGATGGCCTGACCAACTACCTGAGCTGGGAAGAACTGCAGCGCATGAAGGATGCAGCGGCAGCTGGGCAGGAAGCGTCCATGGGCATCAGTGTCAGCGCAGCTGCGGGCGGCTGAAGCACTGCGGGGCGCATTCGATGTCTGCAGTTCCAACAGTCGCCGTTGAACTGGCGCCCGTTCGGCCAGGCGAGGAGCTCGACTGGCCGGCCATCGATGCGTATCTGAAAGCGCACGCGTCTGGTCTCGACGGCAAGTTGAACGGCGAACTGCAGGTGCTGCAGTTCCCGAACGGCTCCGCCAATCTCACCTACCTGTTGCGCTATGGCCTTTTGAGTGGGGGCGCGCAGGAGCTGGTGTTGCGGCGGCCACCGTTCGGCATCATCGCGCCCGGTGCGCACGACATGAAGCGCGAGTTCAAGGTGCTGTCGCGCTTGTGGCAGCACACCCGGCTCGCACCGCGTGCCTATGTGTTCTGCGATGACAAAAGCGTGTGTGGCGCAGACTTCTTCGTGATGGAGCGCCGCACGGGTGTGGTGGTTCGCAACGCCATCCCCGATGCGTTGCGCCAGCATGAGAATGTTGGTCATCGCATTGGCCTGGCCATTGTCGATGCCATGGCGGAACTGCACAGCCTGGACCCGGTTGCCTGCGACCTGGCGGACCTGGGCAAGCCCGAAGGTTTTGCGGCACGTCAGGTGGCCGGCTGGAACAAGCGCTGGCAGCTGGTTCGACCCAGCTATGAGAACGGCAAGGTCGATGCCGCGCTCATGGACAGCATTGCTGAGCGGCTGGCGAAATCCACGCCGGCCGCGCAACGCGTGTCGCTGGTGCACAACGATCTGAAGCCAGACAACCTGCAGTTCGACCCGGCAGACCCTGACCACGCGAAATCGATCTTCGATTGGGACATGACCACTGTGGGTGACCCGCTCATCGATGTCGGCACACTCATTCAATACTGGCCAGACGCCAGCGATCCGGACTTCCACCTGTTGTCCAGCCAGCCCGGCACGCTGGAAATGGGTTTGCCATCACGCGCGGAAGTGGCGGCACGCTATGCAGAACGCACCGGCAGCAATATCGACGCGCTGCCCTGGTGGATTGGCTTCGCCTATTGGAAGACGGCCGTCGTGTTGATGCAGCTGAACTCGCGCTACCTGCGCGGCGAGTCCACCGACCCACGCATGCTGACACTGGGCGAGCGCATTCCCGGTGTGATGGCCAAGGCCAACGCGGCGTTGCAGCGCGCGAACATCTGATCCGATCATGGATGCCGACCGCTTCGAGCAACGCAAACAGCTTGAGCAGCTGCCCATCCCGGATGCGCAGGTCTTCGTCCAGCCGCATCTGTTCACGCAGGAACAGTGCAACGCCCTGCAGCACACACTGCTGACGGAAACTACGTGGCGCGCAGAGACCATCACACTGTTCGGCAGGACACACCTGCAGCCACGGCTGATCGCTTGGCACGGCGACAACGATGCGCCATACACCTATTCCGGCTTGCGCCTGCTGCCGGCGCCATGGACGCCTACGTTGCTCGACATCAGAGCGAACGTCGAGCACGCGTGCGCAGCCACCTTCAACAGCGTGCTGCTGAATTACTACCGCGATGAACGCGACAGCATGGGATTGCACAGCGACGACGAGCCGGAGCTGGGCCAGCTTCCCGTGATTGCGTCGGTGAGCCTGGGTGCCAGCCGCACGTTCACGCTGAAGCACAAACGCAACCGCGCCCTGCAGCCCATTCGGCTCAACCTCGCCAGCGGCAGCCTGCTGCTGATGCGTGGCGATACGCAGCGCAACTGGCGGCACGGCGTGCCGAAGTCACCGCAGCCCTGCGCGGCGCGCATCAACCTTACCTTCCGACTGGTGCGGCCTACCCGAGCCGCGCCAAATGCGGCCTGACCAGGGCACATCAAGACTGGTACGGCCCCGAAGCCACTTGCTACCCTCGCCGGCCTTCGCACGCACACCAACTACTACGAATCGACAAGAGGAACTGCAATGGGTCGTCTGGACGGAAAAGTTGCCATCGTTACCGGTGGCGCAATGGGACTGGGTGAGGCCGACGCGCGCATCTTTGCCCGGGAGGGCGCCAAGGTCTTCGTGACCGATGTGAACCGTGAACTGGGCGAGGCCGTGGCAAAGAGCATTGGTGGCGAATACCGCTTTCACGATGTCACTCAGGAAGCCTCCTGGATCACCTTGATCGACGATGTGGTGAAGACCTACGGCGGCCTGCACATTCTGGTGAACAACGCCGGCATTGTTGAAGTGGGCAACATCGAAACGCAAACCGCCGACGAATGGCGCCGCGTGATGGCGGTGAGTGCCGACGGCACGTTCTTCGGCTGCAAGTACGCGGTGCCCGCGATGGCGAAGAGCGGTGGCGGCTCAATCATCAACATGGCGTCCATCTGCTCGAAGTTCGGCGTGCACACCGTCACCGCATATTGCGCAGCGAAAGGCGCCATCGAAGCGCTGACGCGTGCAGTCGCTGCGCATTGCCTGGTGCAGAAGAACAAGGTGCGCTGCAACTCATTGCACCCCGGCACCATCAACACGCCGATGGTGCGCAGCATGGGCAGCAAGATGGTCGCGGCGGGCATGGTGCCCGAGCAATCGCCTGCCTCCGCGGCGCCAGGCTCCGTACCGTTGGGCGATCCGGATGACATTGCCAACCTGGCGCTGTTCCTGGCCTCCGACGAATCTAAATTCATCAGCGGGCAGGAGTTCATTCCCGACGGCGGCATTTCCACCATCATGGCAACGCTGCCGGCTTGAGGCGAAAGCCCGCAGCGGAAGCGAGCGGGTATCCACACACGGCGTCCACACAGAGAGGCTTCGTAGAGGAAGCCAGGCCGTGCATGCAGGTTGATACCCACCCGCGCTTCTATCCGTCGCGGCCGCTGTTGCCGCGCCGCTTGCCGCTGCCGGCGACATCACGCTGGAGATCACCAACGTGGCCAGCACCGACGGCAGGATCGGCGTGTCGCTGGTCAGCGAAGCAGGTTATGCCGGCAAGGACAAACCTGTCGCCGCCATGCTGGTCACGCCTGCCGGGCCGAAGACCCGCGTTGTGATCCCGAACATTGCCGCAGGTCGCTACGCCATTCAGGTCATGCACGATCGCACTGCGAACGGCAAGCTGGACACCAACACGTATCAGATCGATACGCGCAGCGGCCGTGTGCGCGAGACACCCGTGATCGATGGGCTTTCCAGCGAGTTCCCCAGCATTGACCCACGCAGCACCGGACGGCGGCACAAGCAGAACTTCATGCTGGCCGCCGCAGAGGGGTGCTTGGCACCACGCTCGACTACAGCGCGATGCGATCGGGCGGAGCAGATTCAGAAGCAATCAAGGCGTTTACTTCGCTGAACATCTTCGAAGCCGATCGCCTGGAAGAAGGACCGATCGCCGTCGTACGACTGCCCTACGCGCTGCCCTTGGGTCTGCACGGCAAGTTCGTGCCGCGCGTTTGAGTTGCTGCACGGCGGCCGGTCTTCCGCGCGAACGCGCGTTGCTCGTGCCGCTGCTGGGTTCCTTACCAGTGCTGCGGTCGTTGGCGATTCACTGGCGCTGTTGAGTAGCCCTGCGCACAACACAACTGCCGCGCCCACATTCGATCGTTGCGGAAGCCTGCAGGCGCGTCGTCCACGCAGCAACGCGTGGTTCAAGCGCTTGCAGCTTCGCTGGCGTCAGACCGCGAATGTAGGTCGCATCGAAATCAGCCCAGTAGCCGTCATAGCCCGCCATCTCGGCGATAGCGTCGTCGCGACTCATGCCGCCGAACACGCGGTAGGCCGCCACCATCACGCCGGTTCTGTTCTGGCCCGAACGACAATGCACGTATACCGGCTTCGGCTGGCTGCGCATGATCGCGATGAAGTGCGCAACGTGATCGTCCAGCACCGTAGGTGCAATCGCCGCCAGCGGCTCCCAGTCCGGCACGCGGAAGTAGCCGATCTGTTCTGCGGCGTGCGTGTCTGGACGGGCATGGCTGAAGGCGCGCACGTCACTGTGCAGCCACTCAAGATTCACCACCGTGCGCACGCCTTGCGACAGCAGCGCGGTCGCGCCCGTGGCGTCGGGTTTGCCGCCACGCCACAGCACCCCCGGTGTCACCACACACGCGTTGGCGACAGGTACAGCAAGCGGCGTCGCGCAGGTCTGGGCCGACAGCGCCGTGGGTGTGGCGGCACAACCGAACATGATCAGCAACGCAGGCAAACCCCATCGCAGCAAGCGCGTCATGCGCGCGCCCAGATCAATCGCGTTAATCAGGCAGCCTCAGCAGACGCCTGGCATTCGCAGTCAGGCTGGCAGCAAACGGGTCTACGTGTGTCGGCGTGTCCCAGCCGCCGAAGTTCGTGCCGAACGTCAGGCGCTCGGTGCCGACAACGTCAACAAGCATCTGCATTGATGCCTCGCCTTCAACGTGCGCATCGAACCACAACTGCTTCATGGCCTCACGAAAACCCTTTGCCTTCACCGACTCCGGGGCCCAGGCGCGGAACGACGCCATCTTCTGAAAGCGCTCCCACAGGAACGGCATGGAGCCGCCACCGTGGGACACACAGATGTCGACGTTAGGATGCCGCTCCAGCACGCCGCCGATGACAAGCGTTGCGGTGGCCAGCGTTTCTTCATAGGCATAACCCATGAGAATGCTGAGGTCGAAGCGCGCCATACGCGAATCGTCGGGCAGCTCTGCACCGCCCGTCGACGATGGATGCAGAAACAACGGCACGTCCAGCGCTACCAAAGTGCGATAGAAATCGTCCAACCGCGCATCGTCCAGCGTGTAGGGGTAGTCGGTGCCCGTATGTGCGGCCACCAGGCCAAGCTGGTTCACGCAGCGATCGAGTTCGCGCAGCGCAGCGTCCACGTCCTGCATGGGCAGCGCCGCCGCGCCCAACAGCTTGCCGGGATGCTGGCTCACGAGGTCCGCCATGGCATCGTTGTGCACTTTGCAGAAGTGAATCGCGGTAGGCGCATCGATGCGATGAAACATCGTCAGCGGATTCGGCGAGAGCATCTGCAACGCAATGTCCAACTCTGCCATTCGCTCGAGGCGCTTGTTCACGTCCATGAAGATGGTGCCGCGATACGCCATGGGCTTCATGCTGTACTTGCCAATGCGGAAGTACGGCACGCCATCTGCGCCCACCGCACTCTCTGGCCCATGCACGCCTGCCTGACCAAAGCCGGCCTCAAGCACCACATGCGCATGCAGGTCGATCACGCCTGTCACGCCCTTCGCGGTGTTGCGCGCTGCCTGCAGCGCCTTGCTCACGGTAGAGGGGCTTGCCGTAGAGGAGCTCACTCCTGGCAAGTCAGCGGCTGCCCGCAGCAGGATCGGTAAAGAACTTCTCCCGTGCCTCACCGTTCGGGCCGTACACAGGCTCGTGCCGCGCAACTTCGTACATCTGGTTCCAGGTACCGGTGATGCCCATCGAACCGAGAATCTGCTTCATCTGTTCGTAGTAGTGGTGCTTGAAGTGTGCGGCGATTGCGGCTTCGTCCTCCCACAGTTCGTAAACCTGAATGCGGTTCGGCACGCCTGGATCAGCGGCGAAACAGTAAGCGTGGCAACCCGCTTCCTCGTTGCGTGTACCCATCTGCACCGGCGTTGTCAGGCGTACCGCCTCGTCGCGTTTCGCTTCGGTCGCAAAGTCCAGATACGCCGCAATAATGATCTTCGCCATGTGCCCTCGCCTGTCTCTATTGAGATGTGATTGTGCTGTGATTCTGATGTGAAGGAAGGCGCCGACCCGGATGTCGAGAAGTTCAGCGCCCCCACGCCGGAGGTGGAGTGTATGCGGGGGGGCAGGGCGTACGGCAAGTGGGACGCCAGAATTGCAGCGCTAGCGGTTGGCAACCCGCTGCTGCCACCCGAAGTACACCAACGGAATCACGATGAGTGTGAGTGCCGTGCTGGTGATCAGGCCGAAGATCAGCGACACCGCCAGACCGTTGAACACCGGGTCGTTGAGTATGAACAGCGCGCCCAGCGCCGCGGCCAGCGCCGTCAGCGCAATGGGCCGTGCGCGAACAGCACACGCAGCCACCACGGCGTCCTCCAACGATTGTCCTTCAGCGCGCGCGTGCTGAATGAAGTCCACCAGCAGGATCGAATTGCGCACCAGAATGCCACCCAGCGCGATCATGCCGATCATGCTTGTGGCTGCGAACTGCGCGCCCAGCAGTGCGTGACCCGGCAGCACGCCAATGGCCGTGAGCGGAATCGGCGCCATGATGAGCAGCGGCATGGCATAGCTGCGGAACTGCGCCACGATGAGCAGGTAGATCAGCACCAGACCAAACGCATAGGCAAGCCCCATGTCGCGAAACGTCTCATAGGTAATCTGCCACTCACCGTCCCACTTGATGCCATAGCTCAGGTTGTCCGCCGGCGCCTGGGTGTAGTACTGCTGCAGCTGTTCACCTTCGATGAGGGTGCTATCCACCTTCCCCGCAACCGCGAACATGCCGTACAGCGGTGAATCGAAGTCGCCCGCTTCATCGGCGAAGACATACGCCAGCGGTGCCATGTCTTTGTGATAGGCAGCCTGCTGCCAGCGCGCGTTCTGCACCCGCACAAGTTCGCTGAGGGGCACCAGCGCACCACCTGCGGCGCGCACCCGCAGGCCCATCAGCTGTTCCAGGTAGGCGGTGTCGCCACTGGGCATGCGCAATCGAATCGGAATGGCATGGCGCGCCTGGCCATCGTGGAGATAGGTCACGTCGCGGCCGCTGAGCGCCGTGCGCAAGGTTGCGGCAAGCTCCGCCTGGCTGACACCCAGCCGCGCCGCACGATTGCGATCGACCAGCAGCACCTGCCGCGGGGCATTCGACTCGACGCTGGTGTCGATGTCTACGAGCCCTGGCGTGCGGCGAAAGATCTCCGCCAGCGCAAGCGCAATGCGCCGCACTTTTTCGGCATCCATGCCATACACCTCTGCTACCAGCGGCGACAACACAGGCGGGCCCGGCGGCACTTCCACCACCTTCAGCGACGCGTTCCAGGTGCTGGCAATGCGCGCCAGCGCGGGGCGCACACTGCGAGCGATGGCGTGGCTGGCACGGCTGCGATCCGATTTCGCTTTCAGGTTCACCTGCAGATCGCCCTGGTTTGCAGCAGCACGCAGGTAGTACTGCCGCACGAGCCCGTTGAAGTTCACGGGCGCAGCGGTTCCCGCATAGCCCTGCACGTTGACGACCTCGGGCACCTTGATCAGTTCGCTGGCCAGGGTTTCGAGCAGCGCATTGGTGTCTTCAAGCGCAGTGCCCTCCGGCAGATCCACGATCACCTGGAATTCGTTCTTGTTGTCGAAGGGCATCATCTTCATCACCACCATCTGCAGCACCGGCAGCGCGACAGACAACAGCAACGCCAGAAGAATGCCCGCATAGACGAAGTGCCGGCGCCGGCGCGCGTGCTGCCCTGAGAGAAACGGCCGGATGAGCCGATCAAAAAACACCGCAACCCGATCGTCACGATCGGCGCGGTCCACACGCACGGGCGCCGCTTCGTCCACCTGCGTGTGCGTTCCGCCCAGCAAGCGCAGCGCAAGCCATGGCGTTACAACCAACGCCACCATGAGCGACAGCAACATGCCCGCCGAGGCGTTGATCGGAATCGGCCGCATATACGGCCCGAGGAAGCCCTGCACAAATGCCATCGGCAACAGCGCCGCAATGACTGCGAAGGTCGCCAGAATGGTGGGGCCACCGACCTCGTCGACGGCCAGCGGAATTGCCTGGCGCAACGGCATGTCGTGCAGCGTGCGATGCCGATGAATGTTCTCGACGATCACAATGGCGTCGTCGACCAGAATGCCGATGGAAAAGATCAGCGCAAACAACGACACGCGGTTGATGGTGAAGCCCATGAAGTAGGACGCAGCCAACGTGAGCGCCAGCGTCAGTACCACTGCGGTCCCCACCACCAACGCCTCACGGCGACCAAGCGCAAACAGCACCAGCGCGATGACCGACAACGTGGCGAACAGCAGCTTCATGATGAGCTGGTTGGCCTTCTCGTTGGCGGTCGCGCCATAGTCGCGAGTCACTTCCACGTGTACGCCAGCAGGAATAAGTACGTTCTGCAACGCCTGCAGGCGCGCGCTGATGGCGCGCGTAATGTCAGCAGCGTTGCGGCCAGGTTGTTTTGAAATTGCCAGCGTAACGGCTGGCGCAATGCCCGATTGCCAGGCCGTTGCTCCGGGCCGGTGCCAGACGTACTGCGTGGGGGTGTCACCGCCGCTGCGGATCTGTGCAACATCTGCGAGATACACCGGCTTGCCGGCCTGCAGACCAATCACCAGTTGCGCCACCTCATCGGCATCGGCGAGATAGGTGCCCACCGTCAGTGGTACCACCTGTCCATTGCGCACGCGCTCACCGGCTTCTGCCACGCTGTTGGTGGCCAGCAATGCCGCGCCCAGTTCGGAAACGGTGAGTCCATATGCATTGAGTCGCGCGGCGTCCAACGCCACCAGCACCGCGCGCGTGGGTGCGCCGACGGTGTACACGTCGCGCGTGCCGGGTACGCGTTTCAGTTCCGCTTCGAGTGTTGTTGCCACGCGCGCGAGCTCTGTTGCGCCCGTGTGCGATTCGTTCTGCCAGAGCGTGATCGTCATCACTGGCACATCGTCGATGCCCATCGGCCGCACCAGTACCGGCCCCGCGCCAAGACCTGCCGGCAGAAAGTCCTGATTCGAATACACCTGGTTGTACACACGCAGGATGGCGTCGCGGCGTGGCAAGCCCACGTCGAACTCCACAGTGACAACGGCCATGCCCGGCCGGCTCACGGCGTACACGTGCTTCACGCCTTCGATGGCGCCGAGCTTCTGCTGCAGCGGAAACGCCACAAGGCTTTCCACGTCAGCCACAGCGGCACCCGGAAACGGCACGAACACATTGGCGAAGGTGACGTCGATCTGCGGCTCTTCTTCACGCGGCGTGATGAACACGGCGATGACGCCCAGCAGCAGCCCCACCAACGCCAGGATTGGCGTGAGCGGATTGTCCTGAAACGTGCGGGCAAGCCGCCCCGAAATGCCCAACCGACGTGCAGTCACATCGGCCATCGCAGGTTCGGTACTCACTGCTCTGCCACACGGCGTGCGCTGACCATGAGGCGCGCCACTGCAGCGGCCGCATCCACAACGACCTGCTCACCATCGCGCAGGCCCGCGTGTACTTCGACCGCCGCGCCGTGTCGGTGCCCAAGCCGCACCTGACGCAACTGCAGATCAGCGCCGTTAAGCACGTAAACGGCCGTGAGCTCACTGCGCTGCAGCACTGCGGTCCAAGGCACCTGACGCTGCGGCTCGGTGCCCACCACAAACGCTACTTTCACCGTGGTGCCGGGCGTAAGCGCCGCGCCGTTCGCGGGCAGCCCAAGTCGCACCTCAATGGAGTGGGTCTGCGGATCTGCGTAGGGAAATATCTTCAGATCACGCGCTGCAATGCGCGCGGCGCCAGCGCTGTCGAGCAGAATGGCTGCGCTGCTGTGTGTACGAATGCTCTCGGCCTCACTTTGCGGCACCACAACGCTGATGCGCATGTCGCCTGCGCCGATACCCGACAGCAGCGGCTGCCCTGGTTGAACGGCCTCGCCAACCTCAACGTGCCGCCGCGTAACAACGCCAGCAAACGGCGCGCGCACGACCGTGTACTGCAGCTGTTCATTGGCGGCGCGCAATGCAGCGCGTGCAGACTCGAGCAGCGCGCCGGTCGTGTCGCGCCGCGCCATGGCCTGATCGAACTGCGCGCGCGCCACCAGCTTGCGCGCGTACACGGTTTGAATGCGGTTGAAGTCGGCCGTGGCCTCACGGTGCGCGGCTTCCGCACCACGCAGCTGTGCCTCCGCCTGGCGTTGCGCGGACTGTTGCTCGATCGCCGTGAAGCGAACGATGACAGCGCCGGCCGGCACATGGTCATCGACGTCAAAGGGCAGTTCAGTCACGCGGCCCGAGGTCTCTGCAGACACGGTGCCTTGATTCACGGCTTCCACCACGCCATCCCATACGCGCTCAAGCGGCACGGGGCGCAATTGCGTCTGCACGGTGGCGAGCGTCTTGTTGGCATCGCCGGTGACACCGGCAGCGACGGGCTTGCCTGCATCGTCACCACATCCGCAGAGCACAGACACACCGACGACCAGAGCCCAGGCCCAAGAATGAACACGCATCAGAGAGTCCAAAGTGTGGTGAAGGAGACAGCGCGTGAACCAGCATCAGGTCCATGCCACGATGCTCAATCTCTATCAGGCAGATTTGGGCAATATTAGACCTACCTAATGTGAATCAGCCACCCCGCCACACGCCTGATCCATATCAAGAAAAGCACCAACACTCTGCATTACCGCCCCGGACATTCAGATTCCGTCGGCCGCTTGTGCAGTATCGTTGGCGCCTTCCTGCCTAAACAGGGCCGCATCGTGCCTGCCTCTCCAACAGTGACCGCGCGTCAGTTCCAGGCCCATGCAGGCGAGGCCGCGCGCCTGCTGAAGGTGTTGGCCAACGAACACCGCCTTGCGGTGCTGTGCCAGCTGATGTCGGGTGAACTCAGCGTCAGCAATCTGAATGCGCGCATCGAACTCAGCCAATCGGCGTTGTCACAGCACCTCGCTGTGCTGCGCAACGAACAACTGGTGACAACCCGCCGCGAGGCACAGGAAGTGTTCTATTCACTGGTAGAAGGTCCCGTGCACGCGATCATTGCGACACTGCATGGAATTTACTGCACACCCAAGGCACGCCCACGCACATGAACACCAACCGCCGCGCGAAAGGCATCCCGGGCGCACTGCGTGCGTTGCTGGTGCTCGCGCTCACCACCGTATTGGCTCGGCCGGCCGCCGCGATCGAAGAGCCCGACTACACCAGCGTGCAACACGACGGAGCGCTGGAGATTCGCGACTACGCGTCGTATCTGCTTGCCGAGACCCGCGTCGAGGCGAACTTCGATGCCGCCGGCAACGAGGCATTCCGGCGCCTGTTCAGCTACATCAGCGGCGCCAACAAGCAACAGCAGGACATCAGCATGACCGCGCCGGTGATCCAGCGCGCAGCAGACAATGGCAGCGGAACGTCGATCGCAATGACCGCACCCGTCAACCAGGTCGCCGACGGCAAGGGCTACCGCGTCGCGTTCGTCGTGCCACGCAAGTTCAACCGCAGCACGGTGCCCACACCGACCGACGCACGCGTAACGATCCGCGAGGTCGCCGCGCAACGGGTGGCCGCGTGGCGCTTTTCGGGCCGCTGGACCGAGGCGGCATTCAAGGACGCGGAGACAAAACTGCGCGCCGCACTCAACCGCCTTGGTTATGTGGCAAGCGGCCCCGCCGTAACAGCCCGCTACAACGCCCCGTTCAGCCTGCCCTTCATGCGGCGCAACGAAGTGCTGATTCCCGTGCAGGCACGCGCCAGCCAATAGACGGCGCAAATGGAACAGCGCCCACTGAACCCGGGTTGCTGAAGTCCGGCCATTGGGCACCGCGCGCACTCTGATCGCATAAACTCCCGCGTCTTTTCGCCGGGACTCCTGACCTATGAGCGCCACCATCCTGCAACGCCTGCCCGTGGGCGAACGCGTGGGCATCGCCTTTTCCGGCGGGCTCGACACCAGTGCGGCGGTGCATTGGATGCGCGCCAAAGGCGCCATTCCCTGCGCCTATACAGCCAACCTCGGGCAACCCGACGAGGCCGACTACAACGAGATTCCACGCAAGGCGCTGGCCTACGGGGCCGACAAGGCGCGGCTGATCGAATGCCGGCCGCAACTGGTGGCGGAAGGCATTGCAGCCATCCAATGCAGCGCGTTCCACATCTCCACGGGCGGCGCGACCTACTTCAACACCACGCCGCTCGGGCGCGCAGTCACCGGCACCATGCTGGTAGTGGCCATGCGCGAAGACAGCGTGAACATCTGGGGCGATGGCAGTACCTACAAAGGCAACGACATCGAGCGCTTCTATCGTTACGGCCTGCTGGCCAACCCCAGCCTGCGCATCTACAAGCCGTGGCTGGACCAGCAGTTCATCGACGAACTGGGCGGCCGCGCCGAGATGTCGGAGTACATGACCGCCAACGGTTTCGACTACAAGATGAGCGCGGAGAAGGCCTACTCCACCGACTCCAATCTGCTGGGCGCAACGCACGAAGCCAAGGATCTGGAGTTCCTGAACAAGGGCATGCACATCGTGCAGCCCATCATGGGCACCGCGTTCTGGCGTGACGATGTGGCGGTTGCAGCGGAAACCGTCTCAGTGCGTTTCGAGGAAGGCATGCCGGTAGCCCTGAACGGGCGCACCTTCGACGATGCGTTGGCGCTGTTCATGGAAGCCAACCTGATTGGCGGCCGGCATGGCTTGGGCATGTGCGACCAGATCGAGAACCGCATCATCGAGGCCAAGAGCCGCGGCATTTATGAAGCGCCCGGCATGGCGCTGCTGCACATTGCCTACGAACGCCTGGTCACCGGCATTCACAACGAAGACACCATCGAGCAGTACCGCGCGAACGGTCGCAGGCTGGGTCGGCTGCTGTATCAAGGTCGTTGGTTCGACTCGCAGGCCATGATGTTGCGCGAGACTGCGCAGCGCTGGGTCGCACGTGCCATCACCGGCGAAGTGGTGCTGGAGCTGCGCCGCGGCAACGATTACTCGCTGCTCGATACCACCAGCCCGAACCTGACCTATCACCCCGAACGCCTGACGATGGAGAAGGGTGAGGGCGCGTTCTCGCCGGCCGATCGCATCGGCCAGTTGACCATGCGCAACCTGGATATCAGTGATACGCGGCAGAAGCTTGAGATTTATTCCAGCATCGGGTTGCTGGGTGGCGGCGCGGATGGGGTGCCGTTGCTTGGGAGTAGCGTTGGCAGCGAGCAAGCAAAGAAGAACTGAGCGGCGCGCGTGCAATGGCCGGCTGACACCGACCGCAGGCGAGACAACCAAGCGTGCGCAGGTGATGGGCTCACAAGAAAACGGGCCCTCCGCTTGCGCGTCGGGCCCGTCATAAAGATCGACGGACCAGCCTTGTCGGCTGGCCCGGTCCCTTCAGATCACTCGTCGCCTAACGTATACGTTAGGCCGACCTTGAACATCCGGCCCGTTGCACTATGGGTGAACGGGTCGTAGTTGAGTGCTTGCGCCACACGTGGCGGATCGTTATCCAGCAAGTTGAACACCGACGCGGTGACGTTCAGCTTGTCGTCCAGCAGCCCGACCGAATAGGTCATGTCCACAGTGACGTGCTGGTCCACGTAGTTGAAGTTATGGGCGACAAAGCGGGGCAGCGGGTCCTTGTACTTGTCCACATAGCGAATGTTCGTCGTGAGCCGGTGCGAGCCGTTGACGTAGCGCGTAAAGACGGTTCCCTTGAGCCTCGGCTTCGGCGTGAGTGGCGTGCCGTCATTCAGCCTGCCGGAGAAGTCCCCGCCCGGTGCCAGCAGAATGTCGTTGATGTCAACGAAGTCGGAGGCGACGTAGTCGTTCGTGTACGTCGCGTCTGCACCGACCGACAGTTCGCCACCGAGCACCGTGTCTTCGAAGTCGTACTGCGCGAAGGCGTCCACGCCCGAGGTCGTGAACCGACCACCGTTCAGGTAGTTGGTGTCCACACGCTCAAGCAGCGCAGGCGCGACGCCGAGCGGAAACACGTGCGCGCGCAGCCCCTGGCATCGTTCAGTGTTCTGGTTCGCGCCGCCGTTAGCGCACAGCCCCGTGCGGTAAGCGACTTCAATCTGATTGGGGTTCTCAACGATGAACGGATCTTCAACATCGAACTTCCAGTAGTCGAGCGACGCATAAAGGCCGCCCAGCTGGACGATGACACCCAGGTTGCGCGCCACGGCCTTTTCCGCCTTCAGATCGGGGTTGCCGATGAAGTCGACAGCCTTATAGGCCTGAGCAGCGGCGAAGTTCACCAGCGCGGTTGCGCGTCCGCTCTGGGTGGACTGCGGCGGGCCGCGGAAAGTCGTCGAGATCGAACCACGAACCGCCAGCCACTCGGTGGCCTGCCAGCGGACGGCCAACTTCGGATCCAAGGTCGAACCAACGTCGCCGCCGTAGTCTTCGAAGCGCAACGCCAACTGCGCGTCAAGGGTATCGCTGATTGGCAGCTTCATCTCGCCAAACAACGCGTAGATCTTGCGTGAAGTATTCACATTGCGCGTGCCCGAGAGGAACGCGAGCGGGCCAGTAGCGGTGGTAAGTCCATTCTGACAGGCGTCGTACGCAGCCTGCGAAACATTGCCAATTGTCACGGAGAAGGGGTTGTTGAACTGACACGGACTCTCGTCGACGTTGGTCAGGTCGTTAAGCTCGAGCTGATACTTCTCCGTCCGGCTTTGAACGCCGACAGCGAGGGCCACCGGGCCGCCCCCCAGTTGGTAAGGCGTCTCACCGCTGACCACGGCGTCGATGACAAGTAGCTCGTTGCGTGCCTGATAATTCTGCTTTCCGTACAACCAGCGGACCATCTCCGGCGAATTCGCAACCGCGGCGTTGTACTGCGGGTTGGTTGCACCGCGCACGAACGACTCACGAACCGCGGTCGAGAAGGGGTTGAAGTACTGACAGCCACCCACGCCCCGCACCCCAGTGGACGGGTTGCAGGCAGGGCCACCCAAGCCGTCCAGCGCAAACGCCATCCGTTCTACGTACATGTCCTGGCCAGATGTGTGGCGCTTACGTGTCGAGTAGTTTGCAGACAGTGTGTAATCCACGGCATCGCCGAACAACGAGCCTTCCAGCTTACCGCCGTAGCCGTAAGTGTCCGTCTCGCGCACGCCTTGTTGCGGGCCGCCGAACAGCCCGGCCGCACCCAGATAGCGGCTGAGCGAGTACACGCCTGGCCGAGTACCAACGAAGGTATCCAAGGCCGGATTTACGGCGCGCAACGCGACCAGACCCGGGTGGGTCGCAGGGATGAACCGGTCAGCCGTATACAGTGACTGCGGCGGATAGGAAGGCGAGGTCTTCCAGTGATGCATCTGCATGGACGAGTACATCGCCTCCAGGTGCAATGAGTGGTTGTCGTTGATGGTGTAGTTGTACTCGGCGTAGCTCTTGTAGGTGTCCTGCGGCTCGACAAGGTTGTCGAACTGCGTGAACTGGAAAGAACAACCGGCAGCCCGAGCGCCGAGCAGCACGGCGCAGCCCGGATCAGGCGTCGTATTCGCGGTAAGCGCCGCCAGGGGCGCAGACCCGTCAGCGTTCGCGCGCACGATGTTGCCGGGGTTCGACGTGGACGAGTAACCACCAAACAGATTGTCAAGGCGATCCTTGATTGCCCAGTCGCGATCAATCGCTCTGAGCTCGCTACGGCGATCCCACTCGACCGCCACCATGAAGTTCGAGTCTTCACCGGACCAGCCGAACACGCCCGCAACGTTGTGGTCGCCGTCAGACTCCTCGACAAACTGTTCGGAGACCTGGAACTCAAAACCTTCAAAGCCGGCACGCGTGATCATGTTCACCACACCGCCAATTGCATCGGAGCCGTAAAGGGCGGCCGCGCCGTCCTTCAACAACTCAAGTCGACCAATGGCGGACGTCGGGATGCCGGCGATGTCGACCCCGCCTTGCTCAGTTGCCACAAGGCGGTGCGAGTTAAGCATCACCAGCGTACGTGCGGCGCCAAGGCCCCGCAGGTTGATCGACACCGAGCCAACACCGCCGGGCGTACGGCCGTTGTCGAACTGGTTGGTTTCGCCTTCGTTGCCTGACGTGACGTTCAGGTTGCGTACCAGTTCAAGCACGGTCGGCGCGCCAACATCCAGCAGATCCTGCTGGCTAAGCACCGATACCGGCAACGCTGCATCTTCAGCGCTGCCTTTAATGTACGAGCCAGTGACGATCATTTCCTCTACGGGCGCAGCGCTTTCGGCTAGCGCGCCAGTTGCCGCCAGCACAAATGCACTCGCCAGAATCGAAAGGCCGCGCATACGGACGAGCCTCCCGTTGACAGGCTTATTGGTCATAGACAATCCCCTCTGTGTTATCGGCCGCGACAAGCGGACGCCCCCTCAGGCGTGGCCCCCCCGGGCGCGGACATGAAGCTACGTCACACGGTTCAGATACGCCCGTCGAATGAACCCCAAGAGCATGGGGGAAAGCAAGCCCTCGCCCGAGTTAACGGCCAGAAAACGCTGGTTTGGCGCAGAGAAATCGCAGAAATTCTGTGGTGCCGCCCCGGACGACAAACCAGACGCGCCTGCGACTGGCTGACGACATGCTTACCGGGTACCGGCCAGCTCCACGTCCCGAACAGCATGGACAACGGGATTCACAGACTTGCTTTGAAGAGGCAGCGCGCAATGTCGACACTCCGAATACGCACGCTGGCGCACGCGATCGCGGTGCTTGTACCCATGGTGTTGGTGTGCGTGGCGCTGCACAACTCAGCGGCAGCCGCAGCTGCGGAAGCAGACCCAGCTCCGGAAACAGCAATCCCGGCAGCGCGCGATGTCCGCAACGACCCGCGTCTTCAATCCTTGCGCGACGCGATGCAAGCCGCGGTCACCGACGGACGCCTCGCAGGGGTAGTGACATTGGTCGCACAGCGCGGCCAACTGCTGAGCTTCGACGCGGTGGGCTAGATGAACACGACCACACGCGAGCCGATGCCACGCGACGCCATCATGCGTATTGCTTCAATGTCGAAGCCCATCACCGGCGTTGCCATGATGATGTTGTACGAACAGGGCGAGTGGCGGCTGGACGATCCGGTGGCAAAGCACATCCCGGATGTTCGCCAACCTGCAGGTGCTGAACGCAAACGGCGAGCTTGAGCCGATGCGTTCAGCCATGACGATGCGGCAATTGATGAGCCACACGGCCGGTTTCGCATACGTACTCACGACCGCTACACCGGTTGATCAGATGTATCGCGATCAACGTGTGCTCGAGCGCAGCAGCAACCTGCAGGAGATGATCGCCAAGCTCGCGAAGCTGCCGCTCGCGTATCAGCCCGGCACGCACTGGCACTACAGCGTGTCTGTCGACATTCAAGGCTATCTGGTCGAGAAGCTGTCCGGACAGCGCTTCGACGATTTCCTGCGCACGCGGCTGTTCGTACCGCTCGGCATGACCGATACCGACTTCGCAGTTGCAGCTGCCAAGCTGCCGCGGCTCGTGACTGTGCATACACGCAACGAACAAGGCGCGTTGCAACCCGCGCCGGAAATTCTGAACGCGGCAGCCACCATCAGACCCGGGTTGCTATCGGGAGGTGGTGGTTTGTTCTCAACTGCAACGGACTACTACCGCTTCTGCCAGATGCTGCTGAACAACGGCGAACTGAACGGTGTGCGCATCCTGAAACCTGAGACGGTGGCGTTGATGCACAGCAACCAACTTCCCGAAGGGGTAGGTATTGGCGGCGGAACAGGCGGCACATTCCCCGGTCAGCAGTTCGGCCTGGACTTCGCCATTTTCACGGGCGCAGGTGCCGCCGGCGCAGATCGCGCGCAACCCAAAGGCACCTACTGGTGGGGCGGCGCCTTCGGCACCTGGTTCTGGATCGACCCGACCAACGAGATCGTGATGGTGGGCATGATCCAGTACCGCGCGCGCCCGAACTTCACACGTACCACGCCGTCTGCCACGAACGCGGCCGCTCAGGCCGCAGGACGTGTCGATGTGCGTCAGCAATCGGCGGAGCTGGTGTATTCCGCACTCGCGCCTGAGTGAACGTCGAAGCCGCTCAGCCAGCGCCGGGCCCACTCGCGCCGGGCCCATCCGCACCAGGCCCACTCGCGCCGGGTAACGTGATCTGGCCGGTCATCATTGCTGCAGTAAAGCCGCCATCGACCAGCAGATTCACGCCATTCACATAGCCCGCAAGATCTGAGCCCAGGAACGCCAGGGCTTTGGCCTGATCGCGCGCCGTAGCAACGCGGCCTGCACCCTCAGCAATTGCCCAGTCGATGATTGCGTCGGTCATGGTCGCGCGGAAGTCAGGCAGCAACGGCGTATCCACCGGCGACGGGCACACGCTGTTTACGCGCACGCCCTGGCGAATGGCCGGGCGGCTCAACTGCATGGTGTACACCTGCACCGCCTGCTTCGAGAAGAAGTAGCCGTCTGCGATGACGGTCATGTTGTCGTGCACCCAGGCGATGGACTCATCCCAGCTCGACAGATTGAGCAGGCTCTTGATGCGCTCGAAGTTGGTGGGCCATTGATTGCCCGCAGTCGACGCCGTGTTAACGATCGCCCCGCCCTGATTCATGGTCGGCAGCAGCCGCTCCGTAAGACGCTTGAGGCCCAGAATGTTCACGCGCATTACCTGCTCGGCGGGACGCGTCGCAGCAACACCCGCGTTGTTGAACAACACCTCCACGCCAGCACCGATTGCTGCCGCAGCAGTGTCGATCGAGACCGGATTGCCCATGTCGGTTTCGATGAACCGTTCAACCGATTGCGTGGGCGCTTTGATGTCCAGCACCGTGATGTTGTCTGCGCCCAGTTCGCGCAGGACTTCGATCAGTGCCGCGCCAATGCCGGAATACGCGCCCGTGATGACGACCTTCTTGCCGGCGTAGGAGACTTCTTTCATTAAAGGCTGCCCTTTGGTGACGGTGCTTGCGGAGGATTGTTGCATTGATTCCATGCCGAAGAGCGATAGCGGCAGCGACGTTGCGGCAGCTCAGTACTTGCCACGCACAACACCAATCACCCACCAGAGCCCGCTGACCAACGCAACCACCCAGGCCGGATCGAACAGCGTGCGCCAGATCGAAGACATGGACCGCGTGATGGCAAACGACTGCACATAAACGGTCTCGCACGCACCGTTGCCGAGATCCGTGCGAACCGTGCTTGTGCCGCGGTAGAACCCCGTATCGTTTCTGTACTCAGCCAGCACGCCCTTCAGATGAATCTGATCGCCAATCTGCGCCTTCATGATCTCGTCGCGCAGATCTGCCTTGTCCGCCAGCAGGTGGTTGTTGGACATCTGCGCCGGCACGAATGCGGCCCAGGCTTCACGCGATTGGGTGCGGAAATAGCAGGTGAACTCGGCGCTCCAGAAGCTGAACGCACTCAGGTCGAGCACGCTTGCGTTGCGGCCCCAGACCACACAGAGGTCCGCAACATTCAGGTTGTCGTTCCATAGGCGATGCAGCGAAAACTCACCATCGTGATGCTTGCGCGAGACCACCAATCCATTCAGCTCGTATTCGTAACGCGGCTTGATGCGATAGCGCACACCGCCTTGCTCAGCGTCGAACGGCGCCATGTCGGTTGACGCTTGAACGGGTTCGGCGGCGAGCTCGGCGCCCGGCTGCAGATCTTCGACAAAGTCGTCGAACTGCCACCAGCACAGCAGGAACAACAGCAACGAACCCCAGAACAGCCAGCCCAGCAACTTAGCCATCAACGCGGTTCACACTGGATGTCAGATGGGATCCCACGTGAAGTACTCGGGCGAACGCCGCATGTCTGTGAAGTACGGTTGCATGGACGGCACGGCGTGTTCAGCAATGCCCTCCAACGTCCATCCTGTCGCGCTGTGCACCGAGCGCACGGGGCGATTGGCGTTGAACAACATCAGTTCGTTCATGCGCACACCGAATATCTGCGAGCTGATGCCGGCAGCAGCATCGGACAGCAGAAACACCGCCATCGGCGCGATCTTGGCCGGCGTCATCTGCTTCATCTTGTCCAAGCGCGCCTGTTGTTCAGGCGTTTCCGACGGCAGGGTGCCAATCATGCGCGTCCACGCAAACGGCGAAACGCAGTTCGAGCGCACATTGAACGCGGCCATATCCAACGCGATCGAGCGCGACAGACCAATGATGCCCATCTTGGCCGCGGAGTAGTTCGCCTGCCCCAGGTTGCCAATCAACGCAGACGTTGACGTGAAATGCACAAACGCGCCGGACTTCTGCTCCTTGAAGTAGTTCGCTGCTGCGCGGCTGGTATTGAAGCTGCCATTCAGGTGCACATCGATCACCTGCTTCCAATCCATGTGGCTCATGCGATGGAAGATGCGATCGCGCAGGATGCCAGCGTTGTTGATCACGCCATCGATCTTGCCGAATGCATCCACGGCCTGCTTGACCATGGCTTCAGCATCGGCGGGCTCGGCCACGCTGCCGTAGTTCGCAACCGCCTCGCCGCCAGCCGCGATGATTTCATCGCACACCTTCTGGGCAGGCGTGTTGCTGCCGCCGCCTTCACCATCAACGGCACCACCAAAGTCGTTCACCACGATGCGTGCGCCTTCCTGCGCCGCCAGCAACGCCATCTCACGGCCAATGCCGCCCCCAGCGCCCGTAATGAGCACGACCTTGCCCGTCAGCATGTTCGCCATCGCCATCTCCGTAGTTGGATTGATTCGTCAGTGTGGGTGAGACCAGCGGTGACGCGCGGCCTAGGGCGCAATGGTGCCGGAATCAGGGCGCGAATCGGGAGCTTTGGCGGGTTCTTGCGGCATGGGCTTCTACCAGCGGGCCGCGCCGAGCTTTGTTCGGACTGGGTGGGGTTTCCGCTGACCGCTCCGCGCCGATGCGGCGCGGCACATCCATGTGTCGCTGCGACTCCGGGCATCCTGCCCTACGACGCTCATCGGAAACCCCACCCAGCCCGAACGCACGGCGCTCTGCATCGGTCAAGATGGCTCGCACAAGCAAGATCAGTTTGAGCCGTCGTCTTTGGCCGCGGCGAATCGTCGGCAGCCAAGCAACACACTGTCGACGTGTGCTGGTGCACCGAGGACGCTGTTCGTCTTCGCCTAAGCACCTGAGCCGCTCAGAGCACAATTCCCTTTCCGCCCAATAGCCCATCCTCCGCCGGCGCACGGATGCGCCGGCTCCGGCCACCACCCACCCGAGCTGGCTGTGCGGGGGTGGTGGGGGGATGTTTGCGCCGACGTAGAGGCACAGGGATGTGCCGAAACAAGCGCTACATGGACGTACGAGCGTAGCGAGAGCGGTCGGCGCAAACATCCCCCCACCACCCCAAAAGCTCAGCCAGCCACACGACAACCTCAGCCAGCAACGCTCAAACCTCAACATCCCCCGCCAACAACCTCTGCACAATCGTCCGCCGCAAAATCTCATTGGTCCCATCAGCGACATTGACATTCCGCACGTCCTGCCACGCATGCACCAGCCCAATCTCGTTGGTGAAGCCAATGGCGCCATGCGTCTGCATCGCCCGATCCAAAGCGCGCGCGGCAATCTCAACCGCATAGGCCTTGGTCATCGACAGCTCCTTGATGGCCCGCTCACCACGATCAAGCAGCGCGGCCACATTCAACGCCATGAGGTGCGCCGCATGCAGCTCCATCGCCGACTCTGCCAGCGGAAACGTAACACCCTGGTATTCGGTGATCGGCTTGCCAAACGCCTCGCGCTGGCGCGCATAGGTCAGCGCCATCTCCAATGCCCAACGACCCAGCCCGACCGCACGCGCGGTGTTGTACACGCGGCCGATCGACACACCCAGCAGGCCGATCTTGAAACCTTCGTGCAACTCGCCCACCAGTTGCCATGCTTCGACGCGAAGGTCTTCGAACAGCAATGCGCCTTCGTTGCCGCCCACCGAGCCATGCATGCGAATGACGCTCTCCAGCGTGAAACCCGGCGCGTTCGTGGGCACCAGAAACGCGCTGATGCCGCCAGCTTTGCGTGCTGCGCGTTCCGCATCGGTCACTACAAACACAATGCACCAGTCGGCCTGCGGCGAATTTGTTGTCCAGATCTTGCGGCCGCTGATCAGCCACGCATCGCCGCTACGCACCGCGCGGGTCTTGATCATCGTGGCATCGGAGCCTGCGCCCGGTTCCGACATGCCGAAGCACATTGATGTGCGCCCAAGCATCATGTCGTCCAGGATCTCGGCCCGTGCGCGCTCGGTGGTCTGCAGCAACACCGAGCTCGGCCCGAACGCCCAGTGGCTGACCGTGTATGCACCCAACCAGTTGTGGCTGCCACAGAGTCGGTAGATGCGCTCCCAGACCACGAAGTACGCGAGCATGCCTAATCCCCCCCCGCCCAATGCCGTTGGCACAGACATGCTGTAGAAGCCCGCGGCGGCGGCGGCCATGCGCACTTCGCGAATGTGCTGAACTACGGCCGGCGAGTAACGGCCATCATCGGCGTAGGTGAGGCGCGGCTCTGACAACAGCCGATGATCGCGTTGATGGCGCGGATACACCTCGGTCTTCAGGAAGCGCTCGACGCTGTCGGCAAGCGCCTCGATCTCGGCGGGTACGGGAAAGGCGATAGCGGTCATTCGTTACGTCCGTTCAGGCGGCTGAGCTCAGCGGTTCGATGTTGCAGCAATTCACTCCTATCGGTTGCCTGCTGCCATCACCCACAGCATTTCCTGCCCAGCTTCGCCGGGCGCTGTCAGCTCGCGACTTCGAACACTGCGCAGGAAATAGCCGAGCGCACGCGGAATGGCCGCGCTGCGTACATTGGCCGCATCGCACACGATGAATACTTCGTCCACGTTCGGCATGCGTACGGCGATATCCGTCAACGATTTCGCAAGGGCGCGCGCGTAGCCGCGACCGCCCACAGCAGCATGCGTCCAGTAGCCAATCTCCAGTGTGCGTGGACCCCGCCGAGTCATCAGCCCGCACGCGCCCAGCACACGGCCGCCGAACATGGGGTCGGGCGCGGTCTTGTCGCGTGCTACGGCATGATTGCTGACAAGCAGATAGTTGAACTCGTCACCACGCGCCCAGGCGGCCTCGCCATCAGCGAGGCGCTGGGCTTGAAAGGCGGGATCACTGGATTCGTCGCCATCGGCCCAAGGCATCCAGGGCAGCAGATAGGCTTTCGATCCTGCGACCGCGCGCGCGAGTTGCACTGCGTCGGTCGCCCGCGCTCGACGCAGCGCGATGCCGTCGGGGTGATCCAGCGCAATGTGTTCGGGGATGGCGCTTGGCAGCATGTTGATCACGAGGTTCGCCTCTGGCGCGATTGCTTCGCGGTAACAGATTTTTCTTTCGGTTTGGGTCTGGGCGCTGCAGCCGGCGCCGATGCAGCCGGCTGCGCATCGAATGCCGCAATCAGTTTCGCCGGGGCAACCAGTCGCCACGCCGCCTCGAGAAGTCGCGGCAGCGCCGCCCGGCGCAGGTGCCTCAGGTCGATCGGGACTGCGGGGTAGTCTTTGTAGTGGTCGGTAATGAAGAAGGTCTGTGCGTCCGACTGCATCAGCATCTCGCGATCGAAGAACTCACAGCGCAATACGAGCGCACCTTCTGCTTCTGAGCGCAGCCGGCCCATGAACTTGCCTTTCACCTTCAGTGCGGGCGTGTTGTAGGACGTGCCCACTTCAAGTCCAGCCAGATGCCGGGCGGCGGCCACCACTTCATCGAAACTGATTGCCATTGCCTTGGGTGCCCCACTGCGGACCGCCGGCAACTACACCCTGTCCTGATTTCTCAAACAAGTGCAGGTGGACTGCGCAGCCAACTCAGGCGCCTGAGCGTCAACGACGTCCTGTACATCTGCGCGATTTGCTGTTCGACGTCGCCAGGCAACAGTGCTGCCTCCATACTCGGGCCGACATTCTCAGGCCGACATTCTCAGGCCGACATTGTGTCGTGTGGTTTGTTCGCCCTACGCACTCGGCGCACGGATGCCGACGCAAACGATCACCGCTTCAGTGGCTTCGCGCGCAGCGGTCGTCACACCTCGAAAGGAAAACGAAAGTCATGGTCCAGAAAGCAATCCTCGAGCGCCGCGACGCGATCGAGAAGACACCGATCCTGCAGCGCATCGCCGCCATCAAGGACACGCTCCGGGAGGCGGGCGACGAAGGACAGCGGGTTCGTCGTCTGCCGGCATTCGGCTCCAAGGCGTTAGCCGATGCGGGGCTCTACCGCCACACGCTGCCGCGCGAGTTGGGCGGCGAGGACATGAATGCCCGCCAGCAGATCGAGGTCATCGAGGCCTGTGCCGCCATCGACGGTTCCGTCGGCTGGTGCGTACAGATTTCGTCGGAGATCAACGCCCTGGTCATCCGCCGAATGGATCCTGCATTTGCGCATCGCATCTACGAGACCTGGGAGGCTGTCGTCTGTTCCGGCCTTGGTACGCCGAACGGGCCGAACCCCGGCCGCTGGGCCAAGCGCGACGGCGATGGCTGGCGGCTGAACTATCAGGGCTCGTTTGCCAGCAACAGCTACAACGCGACCTGGAACTTCGTCATGGGCATGCAGACGATCGACCCCGACACCGGCAAGCCCGCCGACGCCTCCTTCATGGTGCCGAAGGGCGAGTTCGAGATCGTGGATACCTGGGACATGGCCGGCATGCGGGGATCAGGCAGCCACGATGTGCGGATGGCCGACTGCTATGTCCCGCCGGAGCATCTTCTCCCCCTCGCGTCGCTGGGGCCCTGCGAAATCTGGGACAACCCAACCCACCGCAACCCGCTGCAGGTCATCTACAACAAAGCGGCCGTGTCGCTCGGTGTCTGCAAAGGTGCCCTCGAGTCCTTCACCCAGCTGGCGCAGGGCAAGGTCCCGTGGGGTACCAGCACGACGCTGAAAGACCTCGGCCCCATCCAGGACCGGGTTGGCAGGGCCATGGCTGAGTACATCGCCGTGCGCAGCGCCGTGATGGAGACGCAGGCACAGCTCGAGGATCATCTGGGAGCGCTTCCCGCCAAGGGCGGGCGGCTGACGCCGGAGTGGGAATTCTTCTGGCCGGCCCAACTCGCCAGCACACATGCGGCGCAGAAGTGCCGGGAGATCGTCAGCGATCTCAACAATATGGCCGGCACGACGGGAAGCCGCCTGGACAGCCCACTCGAACGCCAGCTCCGCGACGCGCACCAGGCCGCCAGCCATGGGGCGGTCTCATGGCGGCACTACCAGGACATCGGCAAGACGCTGGTCGGTCACGAAGTCCCTCCCGGATTCAATATCGTGACGCGCGCATGAGGCGCGTGTCGGCGGGTTGCTGCTGGCGCGCGAGAATCAACAGCAAGTCAATTCGCAGCGAGCACCAATAGCGGCGTCCGATCTCGGCCAGAGAAACGACTGACATGGGCATGCAGGTGTCCGCGCGCGCATTTCCATGCCGGCGAGGCTGCGGCTACGTTTCCGCAGCCCTGACGAGCCTGAACCAGCACCCGTCCAGCAGATTGCGGGACTCACCTTGAGCGCAGGAAGCGAAACGACGGCGGGCGATGATCGGCCTGGCGCACCAACAGTCAGTACGCGAGCTGCCGGCTCAATAGAAGAACTCGTGGCTGCCGGTGCCTTGGCGCTGGCCTTTCGCCGCCTGCCCGTAAGCATTCTGATGGCCTGCGCCATCGGCTTTACCTTCGTCGCGATGCTCGGGCCGTGCTTCTCCAATCAGGGCATCTGCGTCTGGCTCGGGGTCATGGTCAGTGTGTATCTGATCCGCTTCCTGACTTGGCGAAGTTGGAAGCGCAACCCGCCCGGGCTGGCAGATAGAAGGCGGTGGCAGGTGTTGTTCGGGGTAGGTGCCGGGCTGTCAGGCGGCAGCTGGGCGTTCGGTGGGGCTTATCTGCTGCCGGCGGCGGGTCAACTCGAGACCATTCTGTTGCTGGTGGCCGTGCTGGTGGTCAGCTCGACGGCGGCAAATACGTTGGGCGCGCAGTTCGGCGCCATGATCGCGTTCCTTGGCACTTCCATCCTGCCGGTCGCACTGGGGCGCTGTTCATCGGCGGCGGTGCTATCTAACGCATGACCGCCATGGCGCTGCTGTGCTGGTTCACTGCCATGTCCGCGGCCGGCTATCAGACACACGACCGAGTCCAGGCAACGCGCATGCCGATCGCGATAGCCCCCCTGATTCGCCAAGGCTATGTGATGGCGTTTACATTTCTCGCACAAGAATGTGTCAAGTTTCCTGACACCGCACAGACGGGTCGATGCCAAAGCGGCGACGACCTCAACCGCGCGGCGGGATACATTCCCCGTGCCTGCACCCTCTGTTCGCTTGGTCCTTCTCCTCAGGCCACCCCCGAGACCCACGATGCCCACCGACCCAATCCAGACCCTGCTCGACCGCGCCGCCATCATCGATGTGCTGTCCAACTACGCCACCGGCCTCGACGCCCGCGACTGGGTGCTCTGGCGAACCGTGTTCATTGACGAGGTGCTGTTCGACCTGAGCAGCTGGACCGGACAGCCGGCCCGCGTGCTGAACGCGGACAAAGTAGTCGCCGGTCAGGCCCGCGAGTTCGCGGAACTCAGCGTGACGCAGCACTTCATGACCAACCATCGCGTGACCATCGATGGCGACAGCGCAAGACTGTTGGCGCACATGCGTGCGGAGCACTGGATTCCGTTAGAGGCGCGCGACGGCAATCGCACCAGCGAGCGCTACACCATGTTCGGCTACTACGACGACAAGCTTGTGCGCACCGCCGACGGCTGGAAGATCGCCGAGATGCAACTGAACGTTACGCACACCGAGGGTCCGCGGTGGGTCATGCAGGAAGCTGCACGGCGCGCACGTGCCAAGCGGGATGGGCAGAAGCAGAAAGGCGCAAATCTCTAGCGATTCATGCCGTTAACGGAACTGATGAGCTGCAGAGCGAACGAACCAACGCATTGCTATTCAGATCCGGCCAACTGCAATACTCAGGCGCGGTTCAAACCGCTTGCAGCCCACACCAATCGGCAATGAACAACGCGGTGCTCTGCGTAATGCGCCGCACCGAATCAAGCTCCACGCACTCATCGAAACCGTGAATGTCGCGCGACTTCGGCCCGTACACCAACGCGGGAATGCCGGCGTACAAACCAAACATGCGGTTGTCTGCAGTTGCCGTGGACGACACATCCTTCAAGCCTTCGCCGAACACGTTGCGGTGCGCGGCATCCAGCACCGCGCGAATCTGCTCATGGTTCTGCAGCACGTACGGCTCGGCCTGAAAGCCTTCCCAGATCACCGCCGGCGGCGAGTTGCTCAGGTAGGAATCCCCCGCGGCCGCCTGACGAACGCAGTCTTCAACCTCCCGGCGGGCCTGCTGCAGCGTCATCGACGGCAGCACACCCACGCGCACGTCGAAGCTGCACCAGGCCGGCACTGAGCTCGCCCAGTCGCCGCCCTGGATCTTGCCTACGTTGAAGTTGGCGGGGTGGTGGTGGCCATGGAAGTGCGCGTCGTCGCGTTTGCGCTCGTTCCAGTCCACCTCCAGCGCCCGCAGCGCCTGGATCAGCCTGAAGGCCGACTCAATGGCATTTGACCCGGCCTCCGCCTGGTACACGTGCACCGGGTGCCCGGTCACCTTCACCTGACACCACATCACCCCAACCTGGGCCACGGTCAGCGTGTGGCTGGAAGGCTCCGGAATCAGCACTGCGTCGGCCCGATAGCCACGCTGCAGGCACGCAAGCGCGCCGTTGCCGGTGCACTCTTCTTCCACCACAGACTGCAGATGCACATCCCCCGCAGGCCGATAACCCAGCCGCCGCAAAGCGATGAGCGCGTAATGGTTCAGGACCAGGCCCGCCTTCATGTCCGCGGCGCCGCGCCCATACAGCCAGCCATCCTTGATATGCGGCTGAAACGGCGGCGCGTGCCACATCTCAAGCGGACCCTCGGGCACCACATCGATATGGCCGTTCAGGATGAGCGAACGCCCCCCTGGGTTGGTCGGACGCCAGCTGCCGACCACGTTCCAGGCGTCTGCGTAATCCTGCCGCGTGGGCGAGTAGCCGGGCAGATGACGAATGTCATCCAGGTGGATCTGCCAGCGATCGACCGACAGCTGCTGCTCGCGGTACAGGCGCGCCATAAAATCCTGCGCAGGCGCCTCCTGGTACCGCGTCGACGGAATACGCACCAGTTCCCCGGTCACGCTGATCTGCTCGTCGAAACGCTCGTCCACCGCGTTCATGATGGCTTTGACGAGCTGTGCATCGAGTGCCATGAAGCAATCCTTCTGTCTGTCGAGTACTGGCGAATTCTGGCGAGTTCTCTCGCGCGCGCTCGCGTAGAGCACTGGGAATGCACGACCATCGCAAGCTGATGCGCCCAACGTCAAATCGATAAGCGTCAACTCGATTGCCCGCGCCGCACTCCTCGTCCAACAGAACGTCAACCAGGACACCTGCCATGGCCACCAGCATCACTCGCCAGATCTACGGCGTTGCGTACACCGAAACCGCCGCCTTCAAAGACACCTACGGCGGCGAGCCAGGACATATGTTCATCGAATGCATGTTGATCGCGCCGGAAGACAGCAGGTCGGACACCGTGCTGGTGTTCAGCCATCCGGTCGGCGGCGGCGGCTTTCTGCCGGCCATCACGCAGCTGGCGCGCGCCGGGCACCACGTGTTGTTCGTCAATACGCGCTATCGCGGCAACGACAGTGCATTGATCATGGAGAAGTGCCTGCTGGACCTCGGTGCCGGCATCAAGGATGCGAAGCTGCGCTTCGGCTACAAGACCGTGATCCTGGGCGGCTGGTCAGGCGGCGGCTCCCTGGCGCTCTACTATCAGGAGCAAGCCGAGCACACGACCGTCGACACCACGCCGGCAGGCGATCCCGTGGACCTGAAGGGCGCCGCACTCGTCCCGGGTGACGGCATCATGCTCATGGCCGCACATGTCAGCCGCTCGGTGACGTTGACGGAATGGATGGACGCATCCATCACCAACGAGCTGGACCCCAACGAGCGCAATGTGGCGCTGGACCTGTACGCGCCGGCCAATCCAAACCAACCGCCTTACTCGGAAGACTTCCTGCGCGAGTACCGCGCGGCACAGATTGCGCGCAACCGTCGCATTACCCATTGGGTGCGCAACGAGCTGAGCGTGCGCACGGGCCGCGAAGGTCCGGGCAGCGAGCGCGGCTTCGTTGTGCACGGAACCATGGCCGACCCGCGCTGGCTGGATGCCAGTGTTGATCCGAACGACCGCGTCCCTGGCACCTGCTATCTGGGCGACCCGCGCGTGGTCAACATGGGGCCGGTGGGGCTCGCACGCTTCAGCACGCTGCGCAGCTGGCTCAGCCAATGGAGCTTCGATGAATCGCGCGCCAACGGCGTTCTGAATGCCCGCAACGTCAGCTGTCCGGTGCTGGTGATCGGCAACAGCGCAGACAATGCCTGCACGCCCAGCCACACCCATCGCCTGTTCGAGGCGGTTGGGCACCCGAACAAGGAACTGCAGGAGATCAAGGGCGCCACGCACTACTACTCGGGCCAGCCCAAGGAATGTGCGCAGGCGATCGCCGTGTGCACAGACTGGTTGACGCGCAAGCAGCTGATTGGTCACGCCAACTGATCAGAGCGGCGCCAGCGCCAGCGACCTTCCACACAATCTCCAGCGTCTCATGGGCGCACGGGTGCACCAGCGCGGCAGACTCCCGCTGTCGAATCCAGCTCATCGATTCAAGCGGGGAAGCACCATATGCAGGACGTCAAGGGAAAGGTTGCCTTCGTCACCGGCGCGGCCAGCGGCATTGGCCTGGGCATGGTGCGCGCATTCACGAAAGCCGGTATGCGCGTGATGATGGCCGACATCGAACGCGTGGCACTTACTGCCGCGGCCGATCAACTGCGTACCGAAGGGGCAACCGTGGACACACTGGTCTGCGATGTGTCGCAGCGCGAATCCATGTTCGCCGCGGCGCTCGCCACGCTGAACGCGTTCGGCAAAGTGCATGTGTTGTGCAACAACGCGGGCGTGACCAGTGGCGGCAACGTTGAGGAGTGCAGCGAGGGCGACTGGAACTGGGTGATTGGCGTGAACTACCTTGGCGTGCTGCACGGCTGTCAGGCCTTTCTGCCGCACATCAAACGCCAGAAGGAAGGCGGGCACGTGGTGAACACGTCGTCCATGGCCGGCCTGCTGGGTGGCATGGCTGCATGGGGGCCATACAACTCCAGCAAGTTCGCAGTTGTGGGGCTGACTGAAGTGCTCCGCCAGGAAGGCCGCACCGGGGGGTTCGGCGCATCCGTGCTGTGCCCCGGCGGCGTGAACACGAACATCTATGAAGCGCCGCGCAACAGACCCGATCGCTTCGGACCGCAGGAATCGAAGGTTGCCTACATGGAAGATCCCGATGAACTGAAGCGCGGCCTGAACCCGAGCATTGTCGGCGAGCTGGTGCTTGAAGCGATCGGTGCCAATCGCCTGTACATCTTCACGGATCCGCGCTTCCGCAAGATGGTGGAGCGTCGGCACGCAAAGATGCTCGAAGACTTCGATTGGGCGCAGCGCTCGGATGCCCTGTTCAACAACAACGCGCCGGGCGCACGGCGGGAATCCTGAGCGAGCACGCTGAATGAACGCATCGAGTACCCGCGGCACCGCCGCCGTTGTGACGCATGAGTCCGGTTGCGAAACGGAAGCCTGGGACGACCCCGTGCGCGGCAAAGTGAAGTGGTGGACGCTGCTCAGCGGCGAACGCACACCCAGCAGCAGCCTGACCTGTGGCGTCGCAGAGATTGAGCACGGACGTCCTGATGTGCTGCATCCCCACCAGCATGCGCAAGCTGAGGTGTATCACTTTCTTTCCGGAACAGGCGTGGTGTACATCGACGGCGTCGAGCACGCGGTGCACACCGGCAGTACGGTGTTCATTCCCGGCATGGCGCTGCATGGCGTGCGCAACACGGGCAACGAGCCGTTGCGATTGTTCTACGTCTTCGCAGTCGACTCATTCAACGACGTCGAGTATCTGTTTCCCGCGTCCAGCTGAACCTGCTCTTCTCACTCTGAAAGCGCTTAGCCAATCGCTGCACGGCGATGGAACCCACCGACGGCGCGCTCAAGCTGCCCCGCGATCTGCAGCAGTTTCGCTTCTTCGCCAAAGCCGGCCGCCAGCTGCACGCCAACAGGCAGGCCACTCGCCGTCCAGTGCAACGGCAGCGAGATCGCCGGTTGACCTGTGGCGTTGTACAAACTCGTGAACCCCCAGAACGATCGGAAGTGCGCGCCATAGGTTTCGCCGTCATCGCTGTTGGTGTCGAGATAACCGAGTGCCACCGGGGGTTGCAGCAGCGTCGGACTCAGCACCAGATCGAATGACTGCAGGAAGGTTTCCAGCAGGCGGCCAACCGAGTGCACGTGATTCATTGAGTGCGTATAGCGGTCTGCGCTCAGCGATCGGCCATAGTTCGCCAGGCGCAACGTCAGCTGCTCAACATGGTCCGCACTCAGTTGAACACCAAGCTGCGCCGCGCGGGCAAACACGTTGTTTGCGACATTGGCCGATACGAGGGTGTCGGTGGCCATCAGAAAGGCCCAACGATCGAACTCCGGGCTGGCTTCTTCCACACTATGACCCAGCGATTGCAGCAGCTCCGCGGCGCGCTGCACGGCTTCAAGACAGTCGGCGTGCACCGCGCCGCCGCTGACCGGGCGCAAGTCGATCGCCACACGCAGCGGGCCAGGATCCCGCGCCACACAGTCCACAAACGAACCCACAAACGCGGGTGGGTGATAGGGATCGCCGTGCGCAGGACCGTGCGTAAGGTCCAACAACAGCGCACTGTCGCGCACTGAACGCGAGACGACATGGCCCACCGACATGCTGCCCCAGCCTTCGCCAACATCCGGGCCGAGGGGCGTGCGCGCGCGGGTTGGCTTCAATCCCACCAGTCCGCAACACGCCGCCGGAATTCGGATTGAGCCACCGCCGTCGGTGGCGTGCGCCACCGGCACAATGCCCGCCGCGACTGCGGCCGCTGCACCGCCGCTGGAGCCTCCGGCTGTGCGCGTGGCATCCCAGGGGTTTCGCGCCGGGCCAAGCAATACAGACTCTGTCGTCGCGGCCAGCCCCACCTCCGGCGTGTTCGACTTGCCCAGCAACACCAGCCCGGCATTGCGGTAGCGCGTGACGATCTCTGCATCGTGATCGGGCACGAAGTCGGCCCACAATCGGCTGCCGAAACTGCAGCGAACACCAGCGACGTAGTTCAGGTCCTTCACCAGGAACGGAACACCCGCAAGTGCACCACCAATGCTGCCAGCTGCCTGGGCACGCGCTGCGGCATACATTGGCGTAACGATCGCATTGACGGTCGGGTTCACAGCTTCAGCGCGGGCAATCGCCGCTTCTGTCACTTCCAGCGCGCTCACGGCTCCGGCGCGGATCAGTTCCGCAAGCGCCGTCGCATCGGCCTGTAGATATTCGCTCTGCTGCATTGAAGCCTCCTCATCTACGAACGCACGACGGTTGGCTGAAGCCTACGTCAGGACAATGCTTCGTTTCCTGTGCATCGGGTCGGTGCAATCCAACCCTGCCGGCACATAGACTCAGCGCAGACGAATCAGCAACACGAACGGGAGCAGGCAATGCGACTGAAAGATCGAGTGGCCGTGATTACCGGCGGCGCCAGCGGCATGGGCAAGTCCACCGTCGAGCGCTTTCTTGCCGAAGGCGCGAAGGTGGTCATCGCAGACTTCAACGCCAGCACCGGTGCCGAAGTGCTGGCCGATGCAGCAGCCAAGGGTCAGGGTGCACGCGCGCGTTTCATCAAGACCGACGTTGCCAACGAGGCCGACATCGAGGCCATGATCAAACTGGCGGTCAGCGAATTCGGCGGCCTCGATATCATCTTCAACAACGCTGGCGTCGGCGGGGCCATTGGTCCACTCACCGAAACCACGGTCGCTGACTGGGACTACACCTTCGATGTGCTGGCCAAAGGCGTGTTCCTGGGCATCAAGCATGCGGCCCGCGTGATGCGCGAACAGGGGCGCGGCGGCTCCATCATCAACACTGCGTCCATTGCAGGACTCAGCGGAGACGCTGGCCCACTGCCCTATTCCGCGGCCAAAGCAGCCGTGATCAGCATGAGCAAATCCGCCGCAGTGGAACTGGCGCCGGACCGCATTCGTGTGAATGCCATCTGCCCCGGCTTCATTGCCACGCCGCTGGCGGCAGCGGGCCGTGGCCTCGAGGGCACACAGACTGCATTCGCTCGCTCGCAGCCCTGGCCCGACTATGGCCGCGGCGAACACATTGCCGGTGCAGCATTGTTCCTGGCCTGCGATGACTCAGAGTTCGTGACCGGCGAGTCGATCATCGTTGATGGTGGGCTGACAGCGGCCGGCCCGGAACTGTCGCGCAAGTTCCCGAAGACCTCGGGACGCAACTCGCGTTACTCCGGCATCACGAAGGGATCGACCGGCGAGGGGCCGGAACTGCGTAAGCGCTGAGGGGCGCACGCGGTTCGTCAGCCACGCCGCCGCGCCAGTCAGCGAATCGCCTCAGAAAACCAGTTGAACGAACCAGCCCAACGAATTGGATCAACGAACTGCTTCAACGAAGTGGCAGCGCCGCGCCATCGCGCGGCTGTGCTGCCGGCCAAGCAACGTTGTGTTCGGCCATGATGGCGTCGGTGTGGGTTTCCCAACGCTGCTTGCCGAACGCGCTGTAGGTCTGAAACGGATTGCAGCTTTCGCGCATGCGGAACGCCTTGCCGTCCTTCATGGTGATCAGCGAGAAATAGCGCTGCACGTAGGTGCCGCCGAACACCGTATCGCCGCCACCCGTGGATTCGATGATCAACGTATCGGGGTCCGGCGTTGGATAGGCTGCAACGAGCTGCGTAGAAAAGCGTGGCACCACACGGAGCAGGAATTCCATGAACGCGCCCACTGCGGCACGGCCGACGAAGCTGACCGGCTTCTCGAACATGGGCCCTTCCCACACCGCATCCTGATGCAGCGCTTCCAGCCAGATCGCGCGCTGCTCAGCGACGGTTGTGAGCTGGCCACCGAAGGCCGCACTCAGCGTTCGCGGCGCCGCGCTTTGTTCAGGCATCGCAATCTCCTGGCTCACGGTTTCTTGCCGGTTCGATAGTCGCCAAACGCGCCGTCGCGCTTGCTGAGTGCCTGTGTCAGGCCCGCCTGCATGTCCTTGAAGGTCTCCTGCGCACTGCGGGTGTAGGTGGCCAGCGCCTGCATCTCGGTACCCGCGCGGATGCCTGCGCGGATGCCCATGATCTCCATCTGCCGGTGCACCGCGCGCTTGTTGAACTGTTGGAGGTCTGCGGGCACACGCGCCACACGGCTGGCGATATCCAGCACCGCGGCATCCAGCGCCTCGGCTTTGAAGGCGCGATTGGCAAAGCCGCACTCGACGGCATCCAGACCCGACATGGCATCGCCCGTGAGCATCAACTCCATCGCGCGGCGCATACCTACGATCCATGGATAGAACTGGTTATCCGGCGGGCTGATGGAGCGCACGACGGGGTAGCCGATCTGTGCGTCTTCAGCCACATAGACCAGATCGCAAGCCGTTGCGAGCTCGGTGCCGCCGGCCAGACAGAAGCCATGCACCTGAGCGATGACGGGCTTGCCCAGATCCCACATACGCAGGAAACCATCGACGACGTGGCGTGGCCAGTTACCGATGCCGCCCGCAGAATGGAACGGCTGCCCCTGGGCAACGTTCGACTTCAGGTCATAGCCCGCTGAGAAGTTGGTGCCTGCGCCACGAATGATGGTGACGCCCAGACTGTCGTCGTTGTCTGCAGCCTCAAGCGCATGAAACAGCTCGCCGCGCAATTCATTCGAGAGTGGATTGCGCTTTTCAGGCCGGTTCAGCGTGATGCGCTGTACGCGCTCGGCCGGACGGTCGACGATGATCTTCTGGTAGTCCATGGCGGCTCCTGGGCAGTTGCTCGGCGCGGCGTTCGATGAATGGACGCGCGGCAGGCTGGATTGTGGCGGGGTGTTCGGCTGCCCTGATTCAGCCAGCCCATGCAGGCACTATGCAACCGTGTGCCAGCGATAGGCAGGCAAGGGGTGTGCGGGCCATGGATCTGCGGACGATGGATCTGCGGGCAACTTATCAACGGGGACTGACGACCGGACAGCTGAGCGCGGGTTGACCCACCGCGAAGGAGGCGCGAGTCCATGCACGCCCGCCCGAATAACATCATCAACAGGGCGGGTAAGTACAGTGCTATCGACCACTTATTTCAAACCTTTTGGCATTTTGCCGAAGCCGACAGTTCTCTTAAGGGGTGAAGAGAAGCAAAAGTGGTATCAAGCTGATATCAATTCACGCTCAAGGCTGACTTCCCGCTCAGGGCTGACTTCCCGCTCAGGGCTGTGCAAAACCGATTTTTCACAAGCGCTGCATCCCACGTCGCCTGCACGCCCCGCGGATAATCCGCGGCGACCTTCAACAACACGAACACACTGCAGTTGGATTCCCACAGCAGACGCGTCGCGTCATCAAGCTGCGCCGCCTCCGTCACCGTGCATACAGCGGACAGACCCGCGCCTTCGGCCATCAGCGCAAGGTTCACACCGCGCGCCGTATGACTCTTCTGGAACCCAGTTTCGCCATAGTGCTCGTTGTCCACACAGACGATGCCGAGGTTCGGCGGGTTCAACACCGATACCGTCGCCAGCGCCCCGACATTCATCAGCAGCTCGCCGTCACCCGTGACTACCAGCACGCGTCGCTGCGGCTGTGCCAATGCAAGGCCCAGACCCATGGGCACCGCACCGCCCATCGCACCGCCCATGGCAAACACCGTTGCGCAGTCAGCGCCGGTGGCGGCAAGCACGTCGTTCTTGGTGCCCGCGAGCCCGGTGACAATCAGGTACCGGTCCGGGTCGCCGATGATCTGTCGCACCGCCGCGCGTCGATCCAGACGATGCAACGCAGGCGCAACCGCGCTCTTCGTCTGCAAGCTCCGGGTCTTCTGCATCTTCTGTGTCTTCCTACCTGTAGTCATGGCCGCCTCAGAACTTCTTCGCGCCGATGAGCTTCTGCGACAGCAGCACTGCCACCGCCGCTTCGGATTGAAAGGCCATGGTCAACGCGGCCTGGGTGGAGGGCAGCACATCATCGGCCGTATCCACGCGCATGCAGATCACGTCGCATGCCTCCAGCACCTTCTGCGTGGATTGCCCCATGGGTATCTGCCAGGGATTTCCCTCGCCATAGTCCCCGCGCATGCTGACAAAGGTCAGGAACGGAAAGCGCCCGCTGCGAATGAGCGACAGCATGTTGATGCAGTTGCCCACGCCACTGGATTGCATGAGCAGCACGGCGCGCGCGCCGCCGAGGTGTGCACCCGCGACCAATGCAACCCCTTCTTCTTCGGTCGTCAGCGCAACCGAATGCACATCGGGATCAGCCAGGCTGCGATTGATCAGCACGCTATGACCCGCGTCCGGGACGTACGCGAATTGCGTAACACGCGCGCTGCGCAGCGCGTCATACAAGGCATGGGCCCACGGGGGCTCAGGTAGTTTGGGTCGCAGATTGCGGGCGGTGGACTTTGCGCTGGGCACCGTGTAACTCCCTTGAAGTTCGGCACGCGCATCTTCGCCTCGCACGCGGCGCTTGTCGCGCTCTTGCGCGGGGACCCACGCGCGTTCGCAGGGGACAATCGCTGCATCCACACTCGATCGAACAGGAAACCACATGGACCTCGCACTCACAGGCAAGACCGTCCTCATCACCGGTGCATCCAAGGGCATCGGCCTCGCCTGTGCGCTGGGCTTTGCGGCCGAGGGCGCCAACGTGCACCTTGCTGCACGTTCCGCGGAACTGCTGGCCGCACACAAAGCGCAGCTCGAACAGCAGCACAACGTGCGCGTGACCACACACGTGGTCGATCTACGCAGCCCAGGCGCAACCGACGCACTGGCCGCAGCCTGCCCGGACATCGACATCCTGGTGAACAACGCGGGCGATATTCCAGGCGGCGGGCTCGGCACCATCGACGAAGTGACCTGGCGTAACGCCTGGGAACTCAAGGTGTTCGGCTACATCAACCTCACGCGCGCCGTACTCAACAACATGCAGGCACGAGGACAGGGTGTCGTGCTGAACGTGATCGGCATGGCGGGCGTAACGCATCCGGACGCATACATCTGCGGCGCCGCCGGCAATGCCGCCTTGGATGCATTCACGAAGGCCGCCGGCAAGGGTTCCATTGCCCATGGCGTGCGCGTGCTGGGCCTGCATCCGGGCGCCACACTCACCGACCGCATCGTGACGTTGAACAAGGCCATCGCCAAACAGCGCTTCGGCGATGAATCGCGCTGGGAAGAACTGTTGCGCAGCACGCGCGTGCAGACGGCTGAACAGGTGGCAGATACGGTGGTGTTTCTCGCGAGCCCGCGCGCAGCACATCTCTCTGGCGTCATGCTGAATCTGACGCCATCGTAAGCACCGCCTGAACACGCCTGCCCGCACCCGCACGAGATTCACCATGCCCTACCAATCCGGTCTCCGCGCCAACACCTTCGCCGGTCAGACAATCTTCATACCCGGCGGCGGTGGCGGCCTGGGGCGTTGCATTGCACACGAGATCGCTGCGCTCGGCGGCGCGGTGGTGCTTGCCGGTCGCTCCATGGAAAAGCTCGAGCGCACACGCGCCGAAATCAAAGAGGACGGCGGCAAGGTGCTCGGCATCTACAGCGCTGAGCTGCGCAGCGAACCGGCTGTACAGGCACTGGTCCGCACGATTCTGGACGAGCACGGTCGAGTGCACGGGCTGGTCAACGCCGCTGGCGGCCAGTTCCCTGCAGCGTTGAAGCACCTCAGCCTGAACGGCTGGAACGCGGTGCTGAACAACAACCTGACCAGCTATTTCCTCACATCGCGCGAATTGTTCACGCAATGCTTCGAAGCACACGGCGGCAACATCGTGCACATCGGCGCCGACTACGACAGCGGCATGCCGGGCATGGGCCACAACGGCGCCGCCCGCGCCGGTTTGTCCAACCTCACGTTCACCGCCTCCGTGGAGTGGGCGCCGGCCGGCGTGCGGGTGAACTGCGTCATTCCCGGCTTCATTGCCACTACGGGCCTGGATCGTTATCCGGAAGATGCGTGGGACAGCATCCGCACCGTGGCCAAACGCGTGCCGTTGCAGCGGCACGGCACGGCGGCCGAAGTCTCTGCCGCCGTTGTCTTTCTGCTGTCCGACATGGCCGCGTACATCACTGGCATTGAGATTCGCGTCGACGGCGGCATCAACCATGGCGCCAGCAGCTTCGTGTTCAAACCCGAACCGCCACGCAACATGCGCAGCTTCAACGGCTTTCACCGCGAGGAGCGCGCAAGAATTCTGGGGGAGTCATGACAGTGTCCAACGCTGAAGCACGGCCTGACACAGTTCGCCTGCAGGCACTCTCGCGCGCATTCATTGGGTCGGCCAGCCTGTTCGCCGCCATCGATCTGAAACTCTTTACCGCCGTGGCGGCCGGCCACAACACGGTGGCCGCCTTCGCGAAACACGCGCAGATTCAGGAACTGAACGCGGAACGCCTGATGACCATGTGCTGCAGCCTGGGTTTGTTGCAGTGGCACACGGACCACTACACCAACGCGCCCGACGCCGAACGCTTCCTGGTGGAGGGCAGCAGTAGCTACGCGGGCGCCTGGATGTTGTTCAACCGACCCAACTGGAACAACTGGGGCCTGCTGACAGAAAAACTCGGCCGCGTGGATGCACCGCAGATCATCAACAGCACCTACGAATCGATGACGGTCGAGTACGCGCGCAACTACCACCAAGCCACCGCGAGCGTGGGCTTTGGCGCCGGGCGGCGCTTCGCGCGGCATGTAGATCTGAGCAAGCGGCGTCGCCTGCTGGACATCGGCGGTGGCTCCGGCGCCTATTCCATCGTCGCCGCACAAGCCAACCCGCAGCTGCATGCAGTGGTCTGCGACCTGGCCCCAGTGGTCGTGGTAACCCGGGAGTTCATCGATCAGCACGGCGTTGCGGACCGCGTCAGTGCACAAGCCTGCGACTTCACCAAGGACGCGTTCCCCAACGACTGTGATGTGGCGGTCATGGCCAGCAACCTGCCGCAGTACAGCCGCGCCATCATTCGCGCAGTGATCGCCAAGGCCCACGCCGCGCTGCTGCCGGGCGGCCAGCTGCACCTGATCGGCGAAATGCTCGACGACAACCGGCAGGGGCCGGTGGACGCAGCCATCTGGGGCCTGAACGAAGTCATCGGCAACAGCACCGGTCTTGCGCACACCCGCGCAGACTGCATGGGCTACTTCGCTGACGCAGGATTTCGCGACATCAACGTCGATGAGTTCGTGCCCGGCATTCTTGTGCGCGTGTCGGGTACGCGCCGCGCCTGACACGTGCGCGCCGCTGGCACGCCCACTGCGAATTGGCCACTATCCCGGGTCCGCTCGCTCAAGGCCCGCCCGGCGCACACTGCCGAGCACCGTGCAGCAACTCATCAGATCATCGGGCCAGAACATCGGAGAAGACATGGGCGTCAATGACTCCCCACTCGCCAGAAGCAAACTGACATTCGCAACGAAGTTTGCGTTCGGGGTCGGGCAGTCTGCCGAGGGCATTCAGAACGCCGCGCTCGGCACGTTCCTGATGTTCTATTACAACCAGGTGCTGGGCCTGTCACCGGGCTGGGTGAGCCTGGCGATCGGCACGGCGGTGATCATCGATGCGCTGACCGATCCACTTGCCGGTTCCCTTTCCGACTACTGGCGTGGCCGGCTCGGGCGTCGGCATCCATTCATGTATGCAGCCGCGCTGCCGCTGGCCGTGTGCTTCTTTCTGCTGTTCTTTCCGTTGGTGTCCGGCGACATTGCGCTGACGATCTGGCTGGCGGTGTTTGCCAACCTCACCCGCACTGCGATGACGCTGTACCACGTGCCTCACATCGCGCTGGGTGCGGAAATGTCGAACGACTTCAACGAGCGCTCGTCGTTGGTGGCGTTTCGCATGTTCTTCACGACGGCGGGCGCCATGGTGACCTCGTTGGTCGGCTTCAGCGTGTTCTTCGTGGCGACCACCGAGTTCCCGAAAGGGCAACTGAACCCGGCCGCCTACCCACCCTTCGCGGCGCTGTTCGCGTTGATCATGTTCATCACCATCATCTGGTCTGCCTGGGGCACGCAGCACCTCATCCCGTTGCTGCCCAAGGCCAAGGAAGTGGTGCGCATGAACGTGGCCGCCATCTTCAGTCGGCTGTTCAGCGACATTGCTTCGGCCATGCAGAACTACTCGTTCCGCTGGTTGTTCGGTGGTGTGCTCATCGTCTATGTGATGGTGGGCGTGGACGGCGCGCTCGGCCTGTACATGAACACCTACTTCTGGGAGCTGTCCGGCCCGCAGATTGCGGCGCTGGTGCCCGCGTACACGCTGGGCCTGATGGCAGGCTCAATGATCGCGCCCTGGTTCTCGGGCTACTTCGGCAAGCGCTTCGCGGTGATGTTCGGCACGACGTGCTGGGGCTCACTGCAGATCATTCCGGTGGTGCTGCGGCTGTTCGACATGTTTCCGGACAATGGCAGCGACCTGCTGGTGCCCGTGCTGTTTGTCATTCGCGTTGTGCAGGGGCTTGGCACGGTGCAGGCCAACGTTGCGTTCGGCTCAGCCGTCGCCGACATCGCCGATGAACATGAACTGCGCACGGGCAAGCGCCAGGAAGGCATCTTCTTTGCGGCCAGTTCGTTTTCGGCCAAATGCGCATCGGGCGTGGGCAGCATCGGCGCCGGCATCGGCCTGTGGGCCATCGACTGGCCGCAGGGCAAGAGCATTACGTCCGCCGCCGACGTGCCCGCGCAGACACTGATGGAACTGGGCATTCTGTATGGGCCTATCGTTGCGGGTTGCGCGGTCATCGCGGTGTGGTGCTATTCGCATCATCGCCTGACGCGCGAGCGGCACGCAGAAATCCTGGCCGAGCTGCAACTGCGCAAGCAGACCGCCGACACGGCAGATGAGCGCACGCCGCTTTCTGCAGCAGATTCCGCAGCCGCAGCTTCTGCAACAGCACACTGAGTCGCGCCACACATCTCTCCATCACATTGGGGTACTACATCGATGCCAGAACCATTGAACGTCCGCGCACTGCTCGATCCGGAAGTAGCCGCAGCGCTTGCCGCATTTCCACTCGCCCTGGGCAGCTTGTCCCTGGAGACGCTGCCGATGATTCGCCAGGCGGGCCTGATGCGCCCGGCGATCCCGTTGTCGGAGGCAGTTACCCGCACGGACCACGACATTGCCGGGCGCACCGGCGTCAGCGTGCGCGTA
>CAMAVY010000006.1 GCA_945861675.1 Klebsiella pneumoniae
GTGTTCGCGCGCGAAGTGCGGATGCTGCGCGTCATCGAGCGTTCCACAGGGCAGCGCATTGAGTCGATGAATCCGCCGACGCTGGGGCAGATTGCCGCACGCCGTGTCGAACGCTTCACCAAGCGCATTGTGCAGGGCCTTGCGGCGGCTGCGCCGGATCGCGATGAAACCGCGCGTCTGGACTACATCCGTGCGCAGTTGCTGCAGCTGTGTACGGAACACGGCATCGAACCGATGCAGCTGGCCGCTGCGCTGGCGCGCATGTTGGAAGGCGATAACCCGACCTTCATCACGCCGGAAGAAATTGCCTACGCCGACCCGCAGTATCGCGGCCGACCCGCACAGGACAGTGCGCCGTGGTCTGATCGCTCGGGTCGCCGCGAATCAGGGCGGGATCGTGATGGCTCGCGTTTGGACGGTTCGCGTCCCGATGAAAGAAGCCAGAGCGCACGGAAGCCACGTCATGACTACCCGTCCGACGTTGCCGATGACCTGGACGAGGCAGTGAACGAGCCCGCTTACGCGCCACGCGCTGCGGGGCAGCCGCGTTTAGCCGGCGGTACGAAGCAGACGAGCGCTGTGGCGGTCGAATCTGCATTGCCGCCCGTGCTGCGGCCCGTGCCGATTGCGCCTGTTTCCATAGCGGCGCCTGCGTATGCACAGCCTGCTGTGGCACAAGCGGCAACAGCTGAAGAGATCATGGATCGCGCCGCCGGCAGCAATGAGGTTGGCAGCGCAGGGTTCGCGGTCGAAGCAAGCATCAGTGATGCTGACGCCAGCGAAGCCAACATCAGCGAAACAGCGGCGCCCGAACAGGCGGCGCTGTCTACGATCGTGCCGTTTTCGGCCGGCTCTCTGATCGACGAGGCTGTGATCGAAGAAGCAGCGATCGAAGAAGCAGCGATCGAAGGCAGCTCAGCAGCGCCGTCGGACGAGTCAGTGGATGCGCTTGCTGCTGAGTCAGCGCCAGTCGTGATTTCCATGCCGGACGTTGTGCGCAAGCCTTATGTTGTGCCCGTCGCGGCTGTGCCAACGCTCAGCGCGGTTGCGCCTACGGCGCCGCGCTGGCCACGTACTGAAGACGCCGATGCGTATCAGTCGCAGGATGCTCGCGGGCAGGGCAGCCGCGCCCAAGGTGCGGATACCTATGGCACGCACTCGCAGCGCAGTGCAGGCGCTGACTCGCGCACTGACTCGTCGCGCGACCGCGATGGCTTCGGCAGCCGCGAGCGTCCGCGTGATGATCGCGACTTTCCGCGCGGTGATCGCAGCGATCGCGATGACCGACGTCCGCGGCAGGATGCGCGGCACGATGCCGACGACGTTCCGATGGCGCGCTACCGGATTGAGGTCGGGCGCGAGCACCAGGTTGAGATTCGTCAGATCGTTGGCGCCATCGCCAACGAAGGCGGCATCGACGGCCGCTACATCGGCCGCATCGACATGAATGCGTACTACAGCACGCTGGATCTGCCCGCGGACATTCCGCGCGATCTGCTGCGTTTCCTGACGAAGGTGCGCGTGGGTCGCTACATGCTGCGCGTGACGCGGCTCATCGATGGCGAACAGACTGATCGCCCGGACGACACCGCGCCCGCGCGCGTGCGCCGCCGCTTTTCCGAGGACGGTGCGCATCGCCGCCCGGAGAGCCGCTTCGACAATCGTTCTGACAGTCGGGCGCGTGCGCCGGCCGGCGGTGCGAGTACGGGCAACGCCTACGGTAGCGGTAGCTGGCCGCCGAAAGACGGCGGTCTTCAGCGCGATTCCGGGTTTCGCAAAGAGGGTGGTTTTCAGCGCGATGACCGGCCGCGCGACGATCGTGCGCCGCGTGGTCGCGATGGCACGTCGACACATGTGCCATCGGTTGGCGCTGCGCGATTCGAGCGCGACGTGCGGCCCGAGCGCAGGCAGAGCAGCTGGCGCCCCGAGTTGTTCAATGACAGCTCGCCCTCGAGGGACAGCTCGCCCGCGAGGGACAGTTCACCAATGCGGCACGATGCGCCGGCGCGATCCGCGTCCGACAGTCGTTTCGAGGGGCGTCCACCGCGTGCAGGTGGGGCGTCGGATCGTTCGGATCGACCGCGTGCACCGTTCGCTGGTCGCAGCGGCAGTGGCTATGCAAAGGCGCCATCCGGAGGCGGATACGGCGGCGGTTCGGATCGGGGTGCAGCGCCGCAGCGCGAACGCGGTTCCTATTCGTCGGACCCTGGCAGTTCACCTGCGCGCCGGGCAGCCACCTCGCCCTGGGCGGGCACGCGCGCCCCATTTGCGGCTGGAAAAACAGGCGGATCAGCTGGCGCGACGCGAGCACCTGGCGTTGATCGACCCGATGGCAAGTCGGCGGGCGACAGTGGCTTCAAGCGCAAATCCAACGCGTCCGGGCCAGGTAAGCCGGGCGGCCGCTCCACGTTTCGCGACAAACGCCGCGACTGAACTGTGTTGAGTCCTGCCGCCGGATCGATGCTGGCGGAATGGCTTGACTGACTGCGGGTGGCGTTCGCCGACCCGCGAACGTGTGCGGTGCGCGTTCGCCTGACGCGATGACGGCCCCTGCAGCGCCGGGTCGGTCGCCCATGCGTGCGTCCGCTTTGCTGGAGCTTCGTTGCGGTTCAGCATGGGTCTTCCAATCGAATCCATGAGGAGGCCACGAAGATGCCCTATGCAATCTCTGGTGATGCGAAGTTGTATTACCAATCTACCGGTCCATCTGCAGGCCCATCTGCGGGCTCATCTGTCGGGGGAGCACCTGCATTGGTGTTCGCCCATGGCGCCGGGGGCAACGCGGCATCCTGGTGGCAGCAGGTGCCAGCGTTCATGAATCGCTATCGCGTCGTCAGCTTCGACCATCGCGGGTTCGGTCGCTCGAGCTGCACGGATTTCAACGCGCGGCACTTCGATGCCGACCTGATTGCGGTGCTCGATGCTGCCGGCGTAGAGCGCGCGGCAATCGTTTGTCAGTCGATGGGCGGTTGGACGGGCGTGCGCACTGCGGCGCTGCATCCAGAGCGTGTGGCTGCGCTGGTGCTTGCGAACACACCGGGTGCGGTTTACAGCGCCGCGTTGATTGAGGCGATGCGCAACGTGAAGCCGTTCAATTCTCCCGACGGACTGCAGCACCCGGCCATCTCGGCATTGTTCGTTCGACGTGATCCCGCTGGTGCGTATCTCTACAACCAGTTATCTGCTTTGAACCCGGTGCGCGACGATGTGGGGCGCGGGCTGATGGCGCGCGAAGCGTTCCTGACGGCCGGACAGCTGGCTGCCTTCAACACGCCGACATTGGTCATCGCCAGCGAGTTCGATGATCTGTTTCCCACCGCATTGCTACGTGAAACGGCCGCGATGCTGCGGGCGCGCATGGTCGAGATCGCCGCCGCCGGGCACTCCACCTACTTTGAGCGCCCGGACGCGTTCAATCACGTTGTTGCGGATTTCCTCAACGCATGTGGCTGGTGAACTCAGTGCGTCCCGGCGCTAGCCATCCGCCGGGGTGCCGGCCTGTTGCTTGAGGAACATGAACAACTGGCGGTCGTGCCGGCTCGTAGCTGAAAGCCGACCCGGACGAATCCACGGCTGCCAGCGCGGCTGCGCACCTTCGGGTTGGTCGCCCATCACCGTCACACGGTGAATGATGCGTTCGCCTGCAAAATCGTTGAGCACGAAGTGCTGCGTGCAACGGTTGTCCCAGATCGCAACACAGCCTTCGGTCCAGCGATAGCGCACCGTAAAGCGTGGGTTCGTGACCCATTGTGTGAGGTAGTTCAGCAGCACGGCGCTTTCGGTCGCGTTCATCTCGACGATGCGCCGCGTGAAGTGCTCGTTGACGTACAACGCTTTGCGGCCGGTCAACGGATGCACGCGCACCATCGGATGCACTGCCATCTGATCGGGCCTGTTGTGCGGTGCTGCATCGTGCAGCGCGGTCATGCCTTCGCACAGCGATTGCATCGGCTCTGACAGTTCATCGAAGGCGGCATACAAGCTTGACCACATGGTGTCGCCGCCAATGGCTGGGCATTTCTTCATCTGCAACACAGACAGCAGTGCTGGCTTCGCCTGAAACGTGATGTCGGTGTGCCATTCATCTGCGACGCCGCCGTGGCTGGCAGCAAGTTCAAACAGGTTCGGATGCTGGGTGTAGGGGTTCTTCAGGCTGGGATGACCCTCGAGCGGTCCAAGCCGTGCGCCGAATGCCACATGTTCATCCACGCTGAGGTGCTGCGCGGGGAAGAACAGCACCTGATGTTCGAGCAGCAGCGCTTCGATCAGCGCGATCTCCTCGTCGGATGTGTTCGCCAGGTTGAGCCCATGCAGTTCCGCGCCGAGTGCGCCCGCAAGCCGCCTGACCTGCCAGGCAGCAGGCAGCTCGATGTGCGAACCACCGCCCTGGGTGGCGTGCTCGCGATGGTTTGAACTCTCGATTGGCGTTGTTGAGGTGTTCGACTGTGACATTGCGATGCTCCCGTCCTCTCCGCTGGCAGTCATGCCAATGCGTCCGCCCGAAGTGTGCCCCAACTGATTGCGGTTCGGTCGACGCAGCATCAGGCATATGGGTGAGCAGTGGCGCGAGTCGCCGCGCTGGGCTGCTGCTCGGCGGGGTACGTCAGAACTTCACACGTATCCCGGCCAACAGCGTACGGCCCGGCATCGGTGCGACATCCTTGATGACCGACAAATGATTGCGCGCCTCGCGGTTGAGCAGATTGTTGGCGCGGCCGAACACCTCAAGATGGCTGTCGCCCACGCCGAGATCGACATGCCAGGTCAGGTTGAGGTTCAACAGGTTGTAGCTGTCTGTGGGGAGCTCGAAGGTGGCAACGTCATCCTGTGCCGCAACATGCGTGAAGCTGAGTTCACCGGCCATACTGTGCCATTCGCCGCGCAACGCCACGCCAAGACGCCAGGGCGCGATGCGTGGCAGGTTTTCATTGCTGCTTTCGTTGATGGGACCAGCGCTGCCGCTGTCGAGCCTGCCGCGCACGTAGTCGCCAAACACCCCGATGTCGAATTTCGATGCGTCGGCTTCGTGCAGATGCAACGTTGACTCGAACTCAGCGCCATAGAACTGCGCGTCTTCCTGCAGATGCACGCGTACTGGTAGACCGTCCTCCTGTTCGCCGTTCTCGGCCAGGAAAACGAAGTCGTTGAAGGCGGTGTAGTACACGGATGCGACCGCCTCAAATCTCGTGGACGTGAACGCATAGCTGAAGCTGATGTTGTTGGCCAGTTCCTCCTTGAGCTCCGGGTTGCCGATTTCGAACGACAACGTGGCCAGATGTGGTCCGTTGGCGAGCAACTCTTCTGCGACCGGTGCACGGGCCGAACGGTCCAGCTGCACTGAAATGCTGTGCCCTTCTGCGACAGGCACAACAACGCCGGCAGAAAGTGAGAAGGCATTGAAGTCGAGACCGCGCGCTACGTTCGAATCGATCTGCACGCGTTCGTATCGGCCGCCAAACTGCAGGTGTGCCTCGCCAAGATCGGTGGCTTCAGTGACAAACAGTGCATAGGTATCTGTATCGCTGGGCGGTACGAATGCCTCTGCACCGATGGCCGAGAATTCCCGCCGCGTCACCTGAACACCGACAGCGCCACGCAGACCGGAAGCTGCCTCGTGCTCAGCAAGCAGTCGGACGTCCATGCCTTTGTTTTCGAAGTGCGTCGCAACGTCGCCGGTTGGCTCCAGTTCGTCGTGTTCGTAGCGGTTGATGCCGATGCGCGCCGTGATCTCCGAGATGCCCGTGAAGGGTGATTGCAGTCCACCGACGATGTCGTAACGGTGTTGCTTCATGTCGATGCGCACGTCGCCTTCGTCGCTGCCGGGCAGACCATATTCAGTCTTGAAGCTGCTGTAGGCGGCGCCGATGAAGCCCGCCTCGCCATGCCATGCGGCACCAAGTGCGTAGCCATCGGCTGCGCCATCAGAGTTGCGCAATGTTCCTCGCGCTTGGCTGTCCGTTGCCGTGGCGTTGCCGTCGGTGGCTTCGGGCTGCAGTTCGCCGGGCGGTGCGGAGTCGGTGGGTTGGTCGCGAATGAGCTCATCCCGTCGCAACTGGCGCTTCGAACGCGGATTGCCTGGTATGTCGTAGTCGTTGGTGTCGCGGGTGAGTCCATCGACGTGCCATGCGACCTGACCAACAGCACCATCGAGGCGCAGCGTCGCCGTGCGCTCATCGGCGACGTCATTGCCGCGTACTTCAATGCGTCCGGCGACCGCCTCATCAGGCAGTTGTTCTGGTACGCGCCCGGTAATGACATTGACCACGCCGCCGATTGCACCGGAGCCATACAACAGTGTTGATGGACCCTTCAGTATTTCGATCTGCGTGGCGGCGAACGGCTCGATCGTGACGGCGTGGTCACCACTGACTGTCGATGCGTCGAGCTCATCGAGGTTGTCTTCCAACGTGCGCACACGCGCGCCTTCCAACCCGCGAATGACTGGGCGCCCGACGGCAGTGCCGAACGATGCGCTCTGCACACCGGGTTCCTGGGCCACCGTTTCGCCGAGCGTTGCACCCATGCGGCTGTCGAGGTCGCCGCCGGACAGCACGACAAAGGGTTGTGCGAGGTCTTCAGCGCGGCGCACCAGCGGGTGGCCGAACACGATGACCTCCTCGATTGCGTTGGCGGGCTGTGGCGCGGGTCCAAGGCCTTCTGCCTGGACCGTCAGCGCCGTTGCTGCAATCGCCGCGGCGAGCACCGACCGCCTGAACGTGTGGGCGGCCGGTTCGCGGTGCTTCAGCCCGCGCGCACCAAAAAGGTTGTTATAACATCTCTCTTTGGACCGAAGCGCTTGCCCCGGTCGGATCGTGTCTCGCATGCCGGTCATTTCCTCAAGTCAGTTGGATGTTGCGGCGTACGGCCGTGCGAACCGTGGCAACTCAGTGCGCGGCGCTGTCGCCTTTCTTCCCGTGAATATGCCCGTGCACATGCCGGTGCACATGCCTGTGATCATCACCGCGCGCTTCGCCCGGGGCGTGGCTGTGGCGATGCAGGCGCCAGTGATGCAGGTGAAACACCATCAGCAATGTCGCCCCGGTCAGGGTGGTCAACGTCGCCGGCAGGTCGTGACTGTCGCGCGACAGGCCGAGCCAGAGCGCCAGCAGACCCAGCCCACCGACCACGATGACCCAGGTTGGGTGTCGATGCCGAATCACCCGCCAGATGGCCAGCAACGTGACCGGGCCAGCCGTGGCGAACAGTAAATAGTGGGTGTAGTCGTGGGCGGTTTCGCTGCCGTTCGACAGCAGCAGCCCGGATGCGATCAACGCCGGCATGGCCGCGCAATGCAGGCCGCACAGCGCCGACAGAGCGACGCCGATGGCGTCGATGCGGGCGTTGAAGTAGCGTCCAATTGTTATAACGTAACTGTTCATCCGGGAATCCTAACCAGACCGGTAACCTCCAGCAAGCCTGATGTCGTGAGGCCGACCGCGTGCGATCAGTCGGCCCGGTCACTCGACCCCGCGACTCGGGCCGGGGGTGCGTCCGGTCCTGAATCTCCTTAGCATCGCCGGCGTCCGTACTCCGAGAGAACAGATTTGGCCCAGCACGATCACGATGCCTGCGTCGCACACGCACTCTCGGACGCCGAACGCATCTGCCTGACCCGCGGCACCCGGCTGACGGCCGGGCGGCGACGCGTGCTGGAGCTGATCTGGGAAAGCCACGACGTTGTCACCGCCTATCAACTGCTTGAGGCGTTGCAGCGCGAGGATCCAAAAGCCAAGCCACCCACGGTCTACCGCGCGCTGGAATTCCTGCAGGAAAACGGCCTGGTACATCGCATTGAATCGATGAATGGATTCACGCGCTGCGAAGATCCGGGGCACGCGAACATCGGCCAGTTCCTGATCTGCACGGGATGCAGTTCGGTGTCGGAGTTGCAGGCGCCCAAACTGGTTGAGTTGCTGGATGCTGCGTGCGTTGAGCATGGTTTCCGAGCGCACGCCCACACCATCGAGGTGCGTGGCATGTGTCGGGATTGCGCTGCCGCGGCTTGATCTGTGCGTGCGCCGCCTGCGCACTGACTAGAAGCGCGTCTCGCCGTTCATGATGGCCGCGTAGATGGCCGCATCCATGGGCACGTAGCACTCGCCTTTGGGCAGCAGCACATACACCGGGTCGCCGGCCGTCTTGTCCGGATGGTAGGCCTGCTCTTTCAGTGCGCCCTTCAGCAACTTGAATGTGCTTGTGGTGTTGGCCGCGTCCTGCACGCGGATGAACACCGGTTGGGCATAGCTCGCAAGGTCGCGGCGGACGTGCGCGGTGAATCCTGGCCAGTCAAAACTACTGGCTGTGTGGCCGCTGGCGAGATTGATTGCTGCCATGCCTGCGCGACCTTCAGTGCCCGGAATCTGCACGCCGTAAACGTTGGCCTGCGCGAGCTGGTGCTGCTGCTGCAGCACCTCGGCAATCTCGTTGGTTGAGCAGTTCTCGCCGCGCCAGCGGAAGGTATCCCCCAGCCGGTCGACGAACTGCATGTGCCGTTGGCCGAATGCAAAGCCCACGTTGACGATGCGAATCAAGTCGCCTGTGTTGAAGTAGAGATCGCCATTCCGTGCGACGTTGCGCACCAGTTTTGCTTCGTTGGCGCTCTTGTTCGTATAGCCCTCGAAGCGCGCATCGGCGCTGATGGCATTGACCAGCAGCCCAATCTCGCCCTTGGCTGCATCGATGCATAGTCCCGTAGCGTTGCGCGCAATCTCGTCACGCTCGATGTCGTAGCGCAGCAGACGATAGGGCAGTGGCGAAAAGCCCATGGTCTCGTCTTTGTTGAATGCGTTCACAAACACGCTGTTGCCTTCGGATGCGCCGTAGAACTCGTACACCTCGCGAACGCCGAAGCGCTGCTTGAAGCGCTTCCAGATATCCGGTCGAAGGCCGTTGCCAATGCAGCGCGTGGCAGGTTGTTGTGCGTCGTCGGGACGCTCGGGCTGGCTCAGCAGATAGCGACACAACTCGCCGATGTACACGAACGCCGTGCACTGGTCGCGGCGAATGTCGTCGAAGAAGCCTGAGGCAGAGAACCTGCGCTTCAGCGCAATGCTGCAGCCCGTGAGCATGGCCGAAGCAAGCCCGGTTGTGAGCGCCGTGGCGTGATACAACGGCAGGCACACGTAGATGCGATCTGTTGGCCCTGCATTGAGGCAGATGCGGCCGAATGCGTAGCCGCCGTTGAAGAACCGATGGTTGCCGAAGATCGCTGCTTTTGGCAGGCCGGTCGTACCGGACGTGAAAATATAGAAGCACGCATCCTGCAGCTGAACCTCAGCAGTTTCAGGGCGTTCGCTGTCCGGCAATGCGGCGTCAAGCGAGCTCAATGGGGTCGCCCACGCAGCATTGGCGCTCAGCACAGCAGAATCTGTTGACGCCGCACGTGCGTGTGCGGGGTCGGCAACAATGAACTGCCGGCCGGCCAGATCGAGTGCGGCGAGCTCAGGCTGCAGCTCTGCAACAGCTTCAGCGCACTCTGCGCCAACAATCAACGCACGGGCATTCACGATGCCGAGACTGTGTGTGAGCACAGTGCCACGCTGCTGCGCGTTCAATAGCCCGGCAACTGCGCCTAGTTTGTTGATGCCGAGCAGGCAGGTCAGAAACTCTGTGCGGTTCTCCATCATCAGCGCAACGCAGTCGCCGCGATGAATGCCCAGTTGCGCAAGGCGCGCGGCGATGCGGTTCGCACGCTGGTTCAGCACCCGCCAGCTGACGGTTTCATCTTCGCAGAGCAGCGCAGGACGATCGCCATGCTGTTGCGTGTTGCGTACCAGCAGGGCCCCGATGGAGTCACGTGTTTCTGGTTTCAGCTTCGGCCGCGTCAGTGCACGGACCAGCGTTCGTGCCATACCCCAAAGTGTTTTGAGCTCAGCCATCTGACGGGCTCCGTGCATTCGGCACCGGCCCTTCAACTTGCGCCGGATCTGCCTGAAACTCCTGCCGATAGGGCGAAAGTGCGGCTGCGCCGCCCGTGTGCACAAACACGATATGGTCTGATGCGGCGAAACGACCGGCGCGGATCATGCCGATCAGGCCGGCCATTGCCTTGCCGCTGTATACAGGGTCAAGCAACAACCCTTCGGTTTCTGCCGCGATGCGCACCGCTTCAACCATTGTCTGCGTTGGGATGCCGTAGTCGGCGCCCAGGAATCCCTGCTCAACCTGGATGGCATCTGTTGCAACCGGTGCAAGCTGCAGGCGCGCCAATACTGCATTCGTGAGTTCAATGATCTGTTCGCGCTGCAGCACGGCGTCGACTGCGTAGGTATTCACGCCGATGACGGGTACTGCGGTCGCGTTGCCACTACAGGGGTTGAGCGCGCGCGCGTTGCGTGCGCAACCTGCCACCAGGCCCGCCTGGGTCCCGCCGCTCGAACTTGCATGCACGATTGCAGTTGGGCGAAAGCCGGCATCGGACGATTGCGCCAGGATTTCATCTGCGCAGACCACATATCCAAGCGCGCCGGTGGCACTTGAGCCGCCTGTCGGCACCACGTAGGGCACGCGGCCAGCCGCAATCAGCGCGGCGCGACGCTGTTGCCACGTCGTCGCGCTTGCCTCGGGTTGCACGATATGCAGACGCGCGCCAAGCAGATCGTCCAACAGCCGATTGCCGCCGTGTTCGTATTCATCGTTGGTGTAGTGCACGCGTCGGCTCAGGATGAGCTCGCAGTGCAGGCCAAGTCGGGCGCACGCCGCGGCGGTCTGCCGCGCGTGATTCGATTGCAGCGCGCCGAAGGTCACCACGGTGTCGGCGCCCTTGGCGCGCGCCTCCGCGAGCAGGAACTCCAGCTTGCGGGTCTTGTTGCCACCGCCAGCAATCCCGGTGCAATCATCGCGCTTGATCCATACCGTCGGGCCGCCCAAGGCTGCGCTCAAACGCGGCGCGTGCTCGAGTGCTGTTGGAAGGTGCGCGAAACGAACGCGCGGGATGTGCTGCAGGCGTGGCAAGCGCGGCTCCGCTATCTGTCGTGGAGCGGCGAGCATCTCAGGTTTGGTCATGGGCAGGCTACAGCTGTTGAACCCATGCTTGCAGCTGGGCGCCGAACGCTGCGAAGTGCCGCGCTTCGCGCTCTTCCTGGGGCATGTTCGCGTAAGCGCGCCAGAGTTGCTGCGCCAGTTCCGGCCGCAGCGCCAGCTCGGCAAGTGGATTCACGTACACCAGAATCGTGAACAGGATGGCGTGGCTGTGTGCAAGCTTGCGCAGCGTCTGTCGTTCGCAGCGTAGCCAGAGGCGCTGAGCGATGTTCTCAGCTGTCAGGGCGCGCGCCTTGGTCCAGTCGTCGGGTTGTGGGTGAAACAGGTCAGCCGTGTTGTGCAGATGCCAGTTGCCGCGCGCAAACACACGGTCCGTCGGCATGTTGCGCAGGAATGCGCGGATGCGCGCACCGATCTTCTGTTCCAGCGCTGCTACCGGTGCATGAATGCCCAGCAATGGCAGACCCAGCTTCTGCTGCAGAAACCAGAAGGAGGGCGCGCATAACAACGCTGCGTGCAGGCGGTAGTCGTCACCGTCGGGTAGCAGCACGCACAGGTCTTCACACGCGTTGAGTCCGGCGCTGAGGAAGCGCGCGTTCGCCTGCGCACTGGCGCCCGCATCTGGTCGTAGTGGGGAGGGAGACTGCGCGATTTCAGCGTCCGCACCCGCACGTGCGGGTTCGGCGGCGGCGTTGATCAACGCTGCGACTTCCTCAAGCGCCCGATCGGTCTGATCTCCGGGCAGGCGTGCAAACACGTCGTTCATGCGGTACTGGACGAGCACCCGACGCTGCTGCAGACGGGCAATGAAGTCGTGCGGTTGTTGCAGCCAGCGGTCTGTAGTGATCGGCGTCAAGCCCATACGTACGCCGCCGCCACCATCGTCCCACGGCGTGTACTCGATCATGGCGCGATGGCGCTGCGTGGCCGGTCCATGGCCGCGAAAATCAATGTCGGTCGTCGTGTAGCTGGCTGCGCGTGCGGGTTCATGTACGGCTCGCTGTCAGAAGCAGGGTGAGAAACGGCATCGACCCGCTGGAGCCGAGCTGATGGCGTGCTTCGTCGTTGTGGTGCTCTCTCGCCGGCATACAGCATGCTCGCGATTGTGCGCCCGACCAGCGGCCGACCTGTGGCTGTGCAGACGCCGTCAAATGTAGACAATGACGCATGGTGAAACGTGCGCAAGCCGCGAGCTTCGCGTCCACCTGTGCGTCCCCACCCGTCGAAGTCCGGAGGTCCGTCGTCCATGCAAATTGCCAGTAACTGCGTTGTGCTCATTCATTACACACTCACCAACGATGCCGGCGAAACGCTGGATTCATCCGCGGGGCGTGAACCGCTTGCCTACATGCATGGCCAGGGCAACATCATTCCCGGTCTGGAGGCTGCGCTCGTCAGCCGCACGGCCGGCGAGAAACTGAACGTGCGCATTGCCCCCGGCGACGGCTATGGCGACGTGGACCCGTCACTTGTGCAGGAAGTGCCGCGCACAGCACTGAGCGGTATAGACGAGGTGAAAGTCGGCCTGCGGCTGCAGACCCAATCCGCACGCGGGCCGCAGGTGGTGGTTGTCACGGCGGTGTCGGATGAATCGGTGAGCATCGACGCAAACCATCCGCTCGCGGGCCAGCACCTCAACTTTGCGGTTGAGATCACCGAGGTGCGTGCTGCCAGCGCAGAAGAACTCGCTCACGGCCATGTGCATGGCGCGGGCGGTCATCACCACTAGACTTGCGCAGTCGTGTCGCAAGTCGAGCCCTTGCATCCCTTGCATCCCTTGCGTCTGCAGCTTCAGGAGTTGTTCAGTGAGTTCAAGCACGTCTGATCCGAGCATGGGGCCGCCGAGTGCGATTCCGCCGACCCTGTTCGAGCCCGAAGGGATGCAGAACCCGTTCCCGTTCTATCAATGGGCGCTGGCGAATGCGCCGATCTTCGAAGTGCCTGGGACGGGCTTCAAGATGGTCATGAGCTACAACCTGTGCGTCGACGCGCTGGGGCGCCCGGAGGACTTCTCGAACAATTTCGCTGCTGCGATGGGCGGTGGCCGCGCGGGCGCCGACCCCGAACTTGAGGCTATCGCCAGCGAGGGCTGGCCGCAGGTCAACACCATGCTGACTGCAGACCCGCCGGTACACACCCGCTACCGCCGGCTGGTGAATCTGGCCTTTGCCAAGCCGCGCGTCGACGCGCTGGAGGCCGGCATTCGGCGCAAGGTCACGGACCTCGTCGACAGCTTCATTGATCGTGGTGAGTGCGATTTCGTGGCCGAGTACGCCGTACCGCTGCCGGTGCAGGTGATCTGCGAGCAACTGGGCTTTGGCGCGGCTGAGCGGGCCAACGTGAAGCGCTGGTCGGATGCCTTTGCCGACCAGCTTGGCCGCATGAGTGGTCGCGAGCGCGAACTTGAGTGCGCGCGCGAAATCCTTGAGTTTCAACGCGCGGTCAAACTGAAGATAGACGCGCGAAGGCAGTCGCCGACCGACGACCTGCTGTCGCACGTCGTGAATGCGCGCCTCGATGGGGAAACGGCGCTGGAAGATGCCGAAATTCTCTCGGTGGCTCAGCAGCTCATGGTGGCCGGCAACGAGACGACGTCACATTCGCTTGCGGGCGGCATCGTGCATCTCGCGCGCAATCCTGAGCAGCAGGCCAAGGTGCGTGCGAAGCCGAAGCTGCTCGGCAACATGGTCGAGGAGATACTGCGACTGGATACGCCAACAGCGGCCATGTGGCGCGTGGTCACGCGGGATTGCAAGCTTGGCGAACATGAACTGAAGGGCGGTTCGGTCGTCATGTTGCGCTATGCGGCTGCCAATCGTGATCCGGCCATCTTCGCGCAGCCGGACCAGTTCGATGCTGAACGGGCGAACGCGCGGCTGCATATTGCCTTCGGCCGCGGCATTCACATGTGCGTGGGCAACATGCTGAGCCGGCGCGAGATGGCCGTGACATTCGAGACGGTGCTTGCGCGTATGGACGACATCAAGCTGGTGCCGGGGGCCGAACTGGCCGTTGCGCCGAACATGCTGCTGCGCGGCTATACGGCCGTGCCGATTACGTTCCGCAAGGTCCACTGAAGCCGGCGATCTTCTCGAAAATTCCATTTTTTCAGGTGCTGAACGGGGCTACCTTTAGGCCTGTCGGAAAATGCCGAATAACAACCAGGAGACGACCACGTCATGCTCGAGGCATATCGCAAACACACCCAGGAACGCGCCGCACTGGGCATTCCTCCGCTGCCGTTGAGTGCAGCTCAGGCGGCTTCCCTGGTTGAGTTGCTGAAGTCGCCGCCGAAGGCCGACGAGGCCTATGTGCTCGATCTGCTGGTCAGTAACGTGCCGCCGGGCGTCGACGAGGCGGCCTACGTCAAGGCTGCCTTCCTCGCCGATCTGGCAACGGGCAAGGCCAAGTCCCCGCTCATCACGCCGACCCGCGCTGTTGAACTGCTGGGCACCATGCTCGGTGGGTACAACGTAGCCCCGCTGGTGGCACTGCTCGACGATGCGACGCTTGCGCCTGCCGCAGCCCAACAGCTGTCGACGACCTTGCTGATGTTCGACCAGTTCCACGATGTCGCGGAGCGCGCGAAGAACGGCAACGTGCACGCCAAGGGCGTCATGCAGGCGTGGGCGGATGCGAAGTGGTTCACGCGCCGCGAGCCGGTGCCCGAGTCGATCACGCTGACGGTCTTCAAAGTGCCCGGCGAGACCAACACTGACGATCTGTCACCGGCGCAGGACGCGTTCTCGCGGCCGGACATTCCGTTCCACGCGCTGGCCATGTTGAAGAACCCGCGCGAAGGTGTGACGAACGCCATCGAGACCATTCAACAACTGAAGAACAATGGCTACCCGGTGGCCTACGTGGGCGACGTGGTAGGCACAGGTTCGTCGCGCAAGAGCGCGGCCAACTCGGTCATCTGGCACACCGGCCACGACATCCCCTACGTGCCGAACAAGCGCCAGGGCGGTGTGGTCATCGGCACCAAGATTGCGCCGATCTTCTTCAACACAGTCGAGGACTCGGGCGCACTGCCGATCGAATGCGACGTGGCGAGCTTCGCCACCGGCGACGTCATCACCGTGAAGCCCTACGAAGGGCGGGTGCTGAACCAGAACGGCGAAGAACTGGCGAAGTTCGAACTGAAACATGAAGTGCTGCTGGATGAATCGCGCGCTGGCGGCCGCATTCCGCTCATCATCGGGCGCAGCCTGACCGAGCGTGCGCGCGAAGCGCTGGGCCTTGGACCGGCAACCGTGTTCAGCCGGCCCAAGCCCCCGGCCTCGAGCAGCGCGGGCTTCACGCTGGCGCAGAAAATCGTTGGTCGCGCGTGCAGTGTGGACGGCGTTCGTCCAGGCACCTATTGCGAACCCCGTGTTGCGACTGTAGGCAGCCAGGACACCACGGGTCCGATGACGCGCGATGAGTTGAAAGAGCTCGCATGCCTGGGTTTCTCTGCCGACCTCGTGCTGCAGACCTTCTGCCACACGGCGGCCTATCCGAAGCCGGTGGACATCGAGACCCAGCACACACTGCCGGATTTCATCCGCACCCGTGGTGGGGTGTCGCTGAAGCCGGGCGACGGCATCATTCACTCGTGGCTGAACCGCATGCTGTTGCCCGACCAGGTCGGCACCGGTGGGGATTCGCACACGCGCTTCCCACTGGGCATCAGCTTTCCCGGTGGCTCGGGCCTGGTCGCGTTCGGCGCAGCACTCGGCGTTATTCCGCTCGACATGCCCGAGTCCGTGCTCGTGCGTTTCACCGGCAAGATGCAGCCTGGCATCACGCTGCGTGACCTCGTGAACGCCATTCCCTACGCAGCGTTGCAGCGCGGCCTGCTCACGTTGGACAAGAAGGGCAAGAAGAACGTCTTCAACGGCCGCATTCTCGAAATTGAAGGTCTGCCCGATCTCACCGTGGAGCAGGCGTTCGAGCTGTCTGACGCAAGCGCAGAGCGTTCGGCCGGTGGTTGCACCATCGACCTGTCGATTGAATCGGTGTCCGAGTACCTGCGCTCGAACATCACCATGCTGCGTTGGATGATCGACAACGGCTATGGCGACGTGCGCACACTCGAACGGCGCGCGCGCGCCATGGAAGCCTGGTTGGCGAACCCGGTGCTGATGCGTGCGGACAAAGACGCCGAGTATGCGGAAGTGCTCGAGATCGACATGAACGCGATCAAAGAGCCATTGCTCGCTTGCCCGAACGACCCGGACGACATCAAGCAGCTCTCCGAAGTTGCAGGTCGCAAGATCGACGAAGTGTTCATCGGTTCCTGCATGACGAACATCGGTCACTTCCGTGCTGCGGGCAAACTGCTGCAGGCCTGGGGGCAGTCCATTCCCACACGTCTGTGGATTGCGCCGCCGACCAAGATGGACGCAGCCCAGCTGATGGAAGAGGGCTACTACGCGCTGTACGCCGCAGCGGGCGCCCGCACTGAGATGCCAGGCTGTTCGCTGTGCATGGGCAACCAGGCGCGCGTCGCGGCGAACTCGGCGGTGGTGTCCACGTCTACGCGTAACTTCCCCAACCGACTCGGTCAGGGCGCGGACGTGTTCCTCGCTTCCGCTGAGCTGGCGGCCATCGCCTCTGTGCTCGGCAAGCTGCCGACGCCCGAGGAATACTTGGCTTACGCGTCGAAGATCGATTCGATGGCACCGGAGATCTATCGCTATCTGAACTTCGACCGCATGCCGGAGTACACCGAAGCGGCGAGTCGTGGCCGCAGTCTGGCGGTGGACATCAGCTGATCGAGACGGTCGCAAAAGAGCGGCGTGCAGCACACCCGCGGCAAGCCGCAGCGCCGCACATCGGTCGCCTGAAGGAAGGCGCGCTGCATGCGGACCTGCGCGCGTGGTTCCGGCAGCCCGGCGACCGAATGGAAGTGCCGGTCGACGGCTTCGTCATTGACCTTGTTCGGGGCGACCGGGTCCGCGGCGAGACGCTCGTCGAGTTTCAGACCGGCGGCTTCTCGGCGTTGCGCCGAAAGCTGCCGGCGCTGCTGGAACGTCATGCAGTACATCTGGTCACGCCCATCGCGGTGGCGCGGCACATCCTGAAAGTAGATTCATCGGGCGAGTTGCTGAGCCAACGTCGATCACCAAAGCGTGGCCGCGTTGAAGACGTATTTGCTGAACTCGTCAGTATTCCGACGGTGCTGAATCACCCGCGCTTTACGCTGGAAGTCGTGCTGGTGGAGCTGGAGGAGATTCGCGTGCGTGGGCCTGCGCGTGCGTTTCGCCGCCGCGGTTGGATCGTCACGGGCCGCGCCTTGCGCAAGGTGTTGGATTGCGTGTCGGTCAGCACGGCAGCGCATGCCCTGGCGTTGTTGCCCAATGGACTGCCCGACACTTTCACCACGGCGGAGATTGCGGAGTCAGGTTCATTGCCGCGCCGCCTTGCGCAGCAGATGGCCTATTGTCTGCTGGCGCTGGGATCCATTGAGCGTGTGGGCAAGCGCGGCAATGCGCATTGCTATCAGCGGATCGTCGCAGCGCAACCGTAGCGCCGTTACGTCTGTTCGCTCAGCCTGCGCCCGCCTGCGCAAGCAACGCTTCGAGCCTCGCGCGCACGCCTGCTTCACCCGCGCGGCGGCGCTCGAGTTCAGCGGCGCGCGCCACAGCATCCACGTTTGGCGCCGCGTCCGCAGCCGGCATGAGATTGCGGAACAGCTGCAGTCGCGCCGCGGCCATCCAGGCCTGCAGGCCAACATCCTCGGCCCAGCGAAGATCGTTGCGTGCGTTGTCGATCGATGTGCGCAGGAAATCCAGGTCCGAGTCCGGGTGTGGCACGGGCATGCAGAGTGCGTTGCGCGTGGCATCGTCTGCATAGGCGGCTTCAACGTGGGCGATGAACGCGGCACTGAACACCTGTTGGCAGGTGCGCACGGATTGCAGTGTGATGTGTCCGTTGCTGAACACCGGCACCGCCGGGCGTCGTTCAAGGCCATCGGCAGTGCAGTCGACGTACAAGGTATCGGGCTTGGCAGCCAGGCTGCCCGCATCCAGCACCAGCGTACCGGTGTCGATGCGTGTCACGTGTCCAAGGCGCACCACATCTGCAATGCGACGCAGTTGCTCGACCTCAAGCGTGGTCACAGTGGCGCACTTGTACATGGTGGGCCGGACCGCATCGTCAAGCCGTTGCAACTGGCCACAGGCCTGCAACCGATCGAAGAAGTCATCGACAGACGTGGCTTCGAAGATTGCGCGGGTCTGGCCCGCCATACCTTCGAGAATCTGCGCCACGAACTGCGGGCCAGGCTGAATACGTGCGCGGTCGAGCAACCAGGAATCGCGCGGCATGATCCAGCGGATGGCCGCAGGGTCTACGCCAACACGCAGCAACCAAAGACAGGCGTCCATCCCGGTTTTTCCGGCACCGATGACGGTGTAGTTCGCATGGCCGCTGCGCAGCTTCACAAGGTCGTTCAGCGGCACACAGGCCACGCCATCGGCAATCGGAAACGGCGGCTTGCGCATCGATGGCACGTTGACGCGCATGTAGGTCGCGTCGACCAATCGGCGACGCGCATGCACGCTGTGCAGCGCGCCTGAAGGCAATGCACGCACCTGACCATCGCCCAGGTACTCGCACATCGGGAAGTACTGCACCCGACCTGACGGCAAGAACTGTTGATTCAGCACCTGATCGAAGTACGCGCACACCTCCCCGCTGGTCGCGAGTTCGTAGAGCCCGGCGTTCCAGCCGGTCGCATCGATGCGCTCCTGACCCAGTGCGCGTGAGTTCACGCCATAGAACGATGACGGTTGATGCAGGCGCACGAAGGGATAGGCCGTGGTCCAGTGCCCGCCCGGCTGGTGATAGCAATCGACGATGGCAATGGTTGCATCGGTCTCAGTGAGCAGCGTGTCGGTGAACGCCATGCCCATGGCGCCCGCGCCTATCACTACGTAGTCGGCGTCGATGTTGTGCGTCATCGGTTTTCCATCTGCTGGTGGTTTGTCGGCCCGCCGGTGTGCAGCGGCGGCTTGAAGTCATGGCGATCTTCAGGGGGCGCGGTGCACAACCGCAACCACGCGCCGCGTGCTCAAGCGGGTGCGCAACACAAAACAATCAGCCCTGTTGGTTTTGGCCGGCTTGTCTGATCTGCGTCAAGTCTGTTGGCAGTCTGGCCGGCTAGATTCGGCGCGTACGTCGCAGATGCGACTTCGCGCCTATTCCTGAAGGAACCTATCGATGACCGAGACGTTGACCGGCACCCGGCGCTCCGCTGGCATTGCCTACGCAGACATCATCGCTACCGACAGCCACCCCGTGCGCGACATCCTGCGTGCCGATTCGCCGATGGAACCCGGCCCCACGCTGGTGCCGGTGGAACGCTACACGTCGCGTGCGTTTCACGACCTGGAAGTTGAGAAGGTATGGAAGCGCGTGTGGCAGATGGCGTGTCACGAGGACGATATCCCGGACGTGGGCGACTATCACATCTATGACATTGCGCATCTGTCGTTCTTCATCGTGCGCAACGGGCCCGACTCGTTCAAGGCGTTCCACAATGCCTGTCTGCATCGCGGCAAACAGTTGCGCGAGGCAAGCGGCAAGTGGGCGCGCGACCTGCGCTGCTCGTTCCACGGTTGGAGCTGGAACCTCGATGGCTCGCTGAAGGAGATTCCCTGCAAGTGGGACTTTCAGTACCCGTAGGCGGATGCGAAATGCCTGAACCTGCCCGAGGCCAAGCTGGGTCGTTGGGGTGGATTCATCTTCATCAATCCGGATCTCGATGCCGAGCCGCTTGAAGACTACCTTGGCAGCTTGTCTGAGCACTTCACGCTGTTGCCCTACGAGCGGCGCTACAAGTCGGCGCACGTGGCGAAAGTGCTGCGCTGCAACTGGAAGGTCGCGCAGGAGGCCTTCTCGGAGGCCTATCACGTGGTCGCAACCCATCCGCAGATTCTCGGCGGCATCGGCGATGCGAATACCAAATACGACGTGTTCGGCAACTATTCGCGCGCGATCTCGCCGCAGGCGGTGCCGAGCCCACATCTGCAGAACATGCCGGAGCTGGCGGCGCCCGAGGGCGTGGCGCTGTATCGCAAGTTGCGCCATCCGCTGAGTGGGGCGGTCTACGAGCGCTGCGACGATGGCTATGTGCACGTCACAACCAAGGACGGCCGCACCGGTCGCTTCACTTCAACGGGTCGGCGCGTCGATGGCGATCTGGGTCAGGTCGATCCGAACATGTGCGATTGGATTGGTGGCAGGCAATTGCCTGATGCCGATAACGCAGCGCTGCCGCCCTGGCTCAGCGGTGGCAGCAACGACTCGGCTGTGTTGCGCAAGATCGTCGGTGACATGGGGCGCGCAGGTCTGCGGCCCATCCTCGGCGAAGCAGTTGAGCAGATCAGCGATGCCGAACTGTGCGACTCGATCTACCTCACCGTGTTTCCAAACTTCCATCCCTGGGGTTCGTTCAATCAGATCGTGTATCGCTTCCGGCCCTATGGCGACGATCCGGACATGTGCATTCACGAGTGCATGTATTTCTCGGCTGCGCCTGTGGGCAAGCCTCGCCCTGCGGCGGCGCCGGTGCACTGGCTCGGGCCGGATGATGATTGGGTCGAGGCGCCGGAACTCGGCATGTTGGCGAAGGTGTTCAACCAGGATGTCTACAACATGCCCTACGTGCAGAAGGGTTTGAAGGCAATGAAGCAGCCTAACGTCATGTTCGGTGATTACGGCGAGACCAAGCCGCGGCACTTCCACAAGCTGCTGCAGCAGTGGATCGACAAGCCGTGACACGCGCTACGCCCCCCCCCAAAAAAAACAAAGGGAACGCCCAGCACACCCAGCCGGAGATTCGAGAGATGAGCGCATTGGCCAAAGAAGCATCGCCGACACGTGCAGGCACGCCGATTGAACGCGTAGCGCGGCTTGCAGATGTGATCCGTATGGGCGGGGACGAGGCGCAGAAGCTGCGCCATGTGCCGTCGGCCACCATCGATGCACTTGTGGATGCTGGGTTGTTCCGCTTCACGATCCCGCGCGAGCTTGGTGGCGAAGACGCCGGTGTGCGCGAGACGATCGATGTGCTCGAGGCCATTGCGGCCATCGATGCATCCGTCGGCTGGAACGTGATGCTGGGCTCCGAGATCAACGCCATGGCAGCAGGCGGCATGGCACCCGAACTCGCAAAAGAGGTGTACATCGACAACCCGAGCGTCGTGATGTGTGGCGGCGGTGGGCCGGGCTCCGAATTCGGTCGCGCGGTTGCGCAGCCCGATGGCGGCTATCGTGTCTGGGGTCGATCGACATTCATCAGCGGTTGCCACAATTCCGAGTGGTGCTTCATGCCCGCGCCGATCTTCGACGGCGATGCGCCGCGCATCGTCAACGGCGCGCCTGTGGTGCGGACCTTCTTTCTCAATCGTCGCGACTGGCAGATCGTCGACACATGGGACATGGCCGGTTTGCGTGGCTCAGGCAGTCACGATGTACTTGCTGAAGGCGCCCATGTGCCGCCGCGCTTTGCCGACGTGGAACTGATGGCGCTGCCCGCACGTTATGCGAATCCGGTGTTCCGTATCCCGGTGCCGTTGCGGCTTGCGTACAACAAGGCCGCCATCGGCACCGGCGTGGCGCGTGGCGCGCTGAACGAGTTCAGTACTTTCGCGCGCTACAAGAAACCGTTGATGTCGGCCGCGCCGTTGAAGGACAAGCCGGGGGTGCAGCAGCTGGTTGGCGAATGTGAAGCGAAGCTGCGCGCCGCGCGGGCATTCATGTTCGAAGCCATGGATGCTGTTGAAGACGAGCTTCGTGCGGGACACGAACTGCCCTCAGGGCCCGCGACTCAACACGCTCGTCTTGCGTGCGTCTTCGCGGCAGACATGTCGCGGCGCATCGTGGACGAACTGCACACCACCGCGGGCAGCAGTGCGGCGCGCATGGATAGCCCGCTTGAACGCAAACTGCGTGATGCACGTGGCGCGGCATCGCATCGCTGGGTGTCGCGCCCGCTCTATGCGGACCTCGGGAAGGTGTTTCTTGGCGATCCACCGGATGCTGAGTTCGCCGGTGGCGCTGCGGGGCCCGTGCTGGGCGGCAAGTAGGCAGCACACCGGCCGATCGCAAAGCTCAGGGATAGAACTGCCTGCGACTTGCATTGCGCAATTCTGCACGGAAGTCCGGATGAGCGATTGCGATCAGCGCATCGGCGCGCTGTCGCACGGTCTTGCCTAACAGGTGCGCAATGCCGTACTCGGTGACCACCGTATCGGCCAGCTCCCGTGGCACGGAAATGAGCTGGCCCGGGACCGACTGCGCAGTGATGGTGGACACGGTGCCGCCGGCGGCAGTGGATGGCATGACCGACACGAAGCGACCGCGTGGTGCCAGAAACGCGCCGATCGCGAATGCCAGGTGGCCGCCCATGCCTGCATAGATGCGTGCGCCGATTGAGTAGGCGCCGCTCTGGCCGCTGAGGTCGATTGTCAAAGCGCCGTTGATGGCAACGATGCCGTCGTTGCGGGCAATGCTGCGTGGGTCCAGCAGGTACTCGATGCCGTAGAGTTCGAAGGCGGGATTGCGGTGCACCACTGCGCGCTCGTCGGGCGTATTGCCTATGAGCGTGGCAACGAACTTGCCCGGATGCAGTGCGCTGCCGGCGCCCGTAAACACACCTTCGGCCACCAGGGGCACAAGGCCCGGCACCGTCAGTTCGCCGAAGTAGGACAGCCCGAGGCGCTCGCGAAACAGGCCGTAGTGCACCATGCCTGCTGTGTGTGAGCCTGTGCCGACCTGCACCGTATCGCCGTCTTTGACCAGCGTGCCGACGTAGTGCGCCAGCCCTTCATCGACGGCGTCGTAGACGGGCGGCGGCAGGACGACTTCGCGATCCTCCAGCACGAAGCAGTCGATCTCCGAGACGTGCAGGCGTGTGTCACCGAAGGTTTCGATGACGGTCGGAACGACGGCGGCGATGACACAGGCCGCGCGGCGTGCGCTGGTGATGCTGTCCCATACGCTGCCGCCCACGCACACATGGCCGCTGGCATCAGGCAAGCCCACCGTGATCATGCATTTGTCGATGTGCCAGGCATCAGCGCGACCCGCGTCGAGCGCTTTGTGTCCGCCGACCAGCCAGTGCGGGTGATAGTCGATGACGCGTGCATCGTGTGCGGGCCGGGTGAACGGGCTGCCGAACTGGTCGGCATAGTGGAATGCCTCAAGTGCGGCAGGCGCCCAAAGACCGGTATCAGGTTGCGCAAGTGCGCGAATCTCCACGCCGCGCAGTGACGCTGCACGGGCCGCCAGGGCGGTCAGGATCGACGGGCTGCCGTGACCGGGCGGAATCCAGATGTGATCGCCGGATGCGACCAGCGCAGCGGCGTCTTCCGGCAGGCGCAGATGGCTGTCGAAGTACGTCTGCCAGTCGATGCTGAGATTTCTTCGCATGGAGCACTCCTGGATAGCGGTGACGAATGTGCTGTGTGGTTACGCTGCGCGAGGTACCGGGTCAACCTGTCCGGTGGCCGCCCGCAGGCAGCACGGGTTGGGCAGCGCGCAGCCAGTGCGTGCTGGGTAGCGCACACACTCTGCGGTTCGGCCGAAGCCGTTCGCTTGTCGCGGCGGCCACGCGCCGGTTACCGTCCGGTCACCGCGCTCGGCACAGCAGTGCCGGTGCAGCCGCCTGCAGCCCTCTGCAGCTCTCTGCAGCTCTCTGCAAGCGCCGCAGGCGCTATTGCCCATACTCAATCGACTGTTCAGCACTCGCTCAATCAGAGGAAGCGCCCAACATGGCCGCCATCGCAAACACGCCCGCTTTGTCCGACGCGTACACCACGGCGCTCGCCGACATCGATGTCAGCAGGCCGGACCTGTTCCTCACCGATACGCATTGGGACTACTTCCGACGGTTGCGGCAGGAAGACCCTGTGCACCACTGCGCGCAAAGCCTGTTCGGTCCGTATTGGTCGATCACGAGATTCCAGGACATCATGGAAGTGGACGGCAATCATCAGGACTTCTCGTCCGAGGGTGGCATCACGCTCACCGATCGCCCGGCGGACTTTCAAACCCCGAACTTCATTGCCATGGACCCGCCGAAGCACGACGTGCAGCGCAAGACGGTGCAAGGGGTGGTCGCGCCGATGAATCTGGCCAAGCTTGAAGCGACCATCCGTGAGCGTGCAGCGAACATTCTCGACAGCCTGCCCATCGGCGAGACGTTCAACTGGGTCGATCGAGTGTCGATCGAACTGACCACGCAGATGCTTGCCACGATCTTCGACTTCCCATTTGCAGATCGGCGCAAGCTGACCTACTGGTCAGACATGGCGACATCTGGCGCGCTGGGTGGTGGCCCCACGCCGGAGACCGCTCGGCGCGCCGCACTGCTGGAATGCCTCGAGTACTTCACCGCATTGCGTAACGAACGCGTGCAGCAGGCACCGAAGGCCGATCTACTGTCGATGCTTGCCCATGGCAAGGACACCCAGGACATGCCGCCGATGGAGTTCCTGGGCAATCTGGTCCTGCTGATCGTCGGCGGCAACGACACCACCCGGAATTCGATCTCCGGTGGCGTGTACGCGCTGAATCAGAGACCTGACGAATACGCGAAGCTGCGGGCCAACCCGGGGCTGATTCCCAACATGGTGCCCGAGATCATTCGCTGGCAGACGCCACTTGCATACATGCGACGCACGGCGACGAAGGACGTGGCGCTGGGCGGCAAGACGATTCGCAAAGGTGACAAGGTGGCCATGTGGTACGTGTCCGGCAACCGCGACGAAAGTGTCATTGCGGACCCCGACCGCTTCTGGATCGACCGGCCGAACGCGCGCCATCATCTTTCGTTCGGCTTCGGCATCCATCGCTGCATGGGCAACAGGCTCGCTGAAATGCAGTTGCGTGTGTTGTGGGAAGAGATCATGCGGCGCTTTCGCTTCATCGAGATCGTCGGCGACATCGAGCGTGTGCAGTCGAGTTTCGTCCGGGGCTATGCAACGATGCCGGTGCGCTTGCATGCCTGTTGATCTGCGCACCGCGGCGCTGGCCGTGCGTGCAGCAGCCGTTGCAGCCTGATCTGATCCGAGGGGGACGATGACGACTTCAGCACCAGCGACGATGCCGCCTGCAGGCGCGCAGCCCGAATCGTCACATCCGACGGCGCATGCGAAATCGATGGTCGGCAGTGCGTACTCGCACTATGTGCTTGCGGTGCTGGTGCTGGTCTATGTCTTCAACTTCATCGACCGCAACATCCTCTCGATCCTTGCCGAGGACATCAAAGCTGATCTGCACATCAGCGACGGCCAGATGGGATTTCTCTACGGCACCGTGTTTGCGGTGTTCTATGCCGTGTTCGGTATTCCATTGGCACGTTTCGCAGACGTCTGGACGCGCCGCAGCCTGATCTCGGTCGGCCTCGGCTTCTGGAGCCTCATGACCGCGGTATCGGGGCTTGCGACCTCGTTCGCAGCGCTGGCCGCCTGCCGCATCGGTGTTGGTATAGGTGAGGCAAGTGCGTCGCCTGCCGCCTATTCGATGCTTGGCGACTATTACGCACCGCGACTGCGCGCGACCGCCATCGCGATCTACGCAAGTGGTGTCTATATCGGTGCCGGGATCGGCATTTTTCTGGGTGGCTATGTGCTGGACGCATGGGCTGCCGCGTATCCCGACACAAGCGCTGCACCCTTCGGTCTCAAAGGCTGGCAAGCCGCGTTCATGCTGGTGGGTCTTCCGGGGCTGTTGCTTGCCGTCTGGGTGCGTACGTTGCGCGAGCCCGTGCGCGGCATCAGTGAGGGCTTGATCACGCCGACACATCCGGCGCCCTTTGCCGTGCTTGGCAACGAGCTGAAGGCGGTCATCCCGCCCTTCAATCTGCTGGCGTTTGCGGGCGACCGCCGAGCGCTGTTCATGAACGTTGTCGCGGCCGCCGGATTCGCGCTTGCGGCATGGGGATTGATTGCGTTGACCGGCAGCGTTGCACAGTGGACGACCACCGCGTTCGGCGCGTATGTCGCCTATTCATGGATCCGGTCGCTGAAGACGCGCGATCCTGCAACCTACGCGATGCTGTTCGGCTCGCGGGCGCTCATCTACACCATGCTGGCATTCCCGAGCACGGCGTTCGTTGGTTACGGCGCGGGCTTCTGGATTCCGCCGCTGCTCATGCGCGTACACGATGTCAGCGCGACCCAGATCGGTCTATACATCGGCATGGGCGCGGCGGCGGGTGGCTTTCTCGGCATCACGCTCGGCGGCATGCTGGCCGACTATCTCAAGCGGCTGTTTCCCAGCGGTCGTCTGGTGCTCGGATACGTTGTGATCTTCGGCACCGTGCCGCTGTTGCTGCTGCTCATCTACTCCGACAATCTGACAATGGCGTACTGGCTGAACTTTCTGTTGACGATGTTCAGTGCCGCCGGTGGCGGTGTGCCGCCGACCACCGCAAGCGACCTCGTCATGCCGCGCATGCGCGCGACTGCCGGTGCGTACTACATCCTGATGAACACGTTCATTGGCCTTGCGCTTGGCCCATACGCGATCGGGCAGGTTTCCGATTACTTTCTTGCAGGTGGCCTGGGTTCGGCAGATGCGCTGCGCACCGCCATCGCACTGTCGCTGTTCTGCTGCGTTCCTGCGCTTGTGTTTCTGGTGCTCGCGCAGAAGCACCTGCCGCGTGAAGAAGCCAGCCGCCTTACGCGAGCCGCGGCGCTAGGTGAACAGACCACCTAGCGAAGCGCTGAATATCAGATCGAGCCCGTGCGATCCCGCTCTGCCACCAACGCGCGCACGCGTGGAATCAGTTCGCGACCATAGTCCACGGCGTCCGGCAACGGATCGTAGCCGCGGATGAGCAGGCTGGTCGCGCCCAGGTCGTAGTACGCCAGCAACGCATTGGCTACGGTTTCCGGCGTGCCGACCAGCGCGGTGGAGTTGCCGGGTGCGCCGCTGGCTTCGGCAAGCTTGGTGTACAAACAGGTATCGAATACGTCCTGGCGCGCGGCCGCGGCGAGCAGACGCTGCGACGCTACGTTCTGCGGCGGGCGTGTGCCGCGGTTGCCCATGCGCGCCTGGATCTGCGCAAGAACGCTGCGTGCGCGATCCCATGCCTCGTCTTCCGTGCGCCCGAGGATCGGCCGTGTGGACACGCTGAAACGGATCGGATTCGCGCCTGCAGCAGCACGCACTTTGGCGATGAACGCGGCGCTATCGGCAAGCGGTTCGCCCCACAGCATGAACACATCCGTGTCTGGTGCGAGTGCGTCGACCGCTGCATCGGAGCCGCCACCGCCATACACGGGGATGTGCGGCTGCTGCGCGCAGCGGATGTCGGCGAATGCGCGCTGCACGCGATAGAACTCGCCCTCGTGATCGAATGGCTTGGGTGCGCACCAGGTGCGCTTGAGCAGCTGCACGTATTCGCGCGTGCGGCGGTACCGGCCCGCGTGGTCAACGAAGTCGCCGTCCTTTGCCTGATCGGCATCGTTGCCGCCAGAGATGATGTGTACCGCGGTGCGGCCACCGCTCAGTTGATCCAGTGTGGCGAGCTTGCGGGCTGCAACGGTTGGCGCGACGAAGCCGGGGCGATGGGCCAACAGCAAACCCAGGCGTTCGGTGACGCTGGCTGCGTGGGCGCCGACGAGGAAGCCGTCCGGTGCATCGGAGAAGTAGCCGATCAGCACACGGTCGAAGTCGGCGTGTTCGTGCGCGCGCGCGGTGCGGGCGATGACGTCGGCCGAGAAGGCTGGTCCGGTTGGCGCGACGATTTCCGAAGCGACGCGCGGCGCAATCCAGCCGATCATTTCTACGGGCATGTGTTGCGCCTCGGCATGCTGCTTGGGGAGGAGCAGCGATGCTAACGCGCATGCGTTCGACAGAGACGTCAGTTCAAGTCAGTTGTAACGCACGCGCCTCGCCCAACAGCAGCACGCGCATGTCGCCTTGCGCCTTCAGGCTCATGATGAACAGGTACACCGTCAGGAACGATGCGCCGCCGACGAAGGCCAACAGCGCAAGCGCCAGACCGCCGCCTGAGAACTGATGGCGCCAGGCGACCCAGAGTGCCGACAGCATCAGCATCATCATGAAGTCGAGGTTGAACTGGCCGGGCCAGGCCATCGTTGCCATGTCGCCGAAGAACACTTGAAACAGCCCAGGTCCGTGGTTGGCGATCACGATGGCGGTGTAGGTCAGCAGCGCTGTGAACAGCGCGATCAGGAGTGTGCGAAAGCCGGACATTGTCTGCTGCCTTTGCGTGTGGATCGGTAGGCGCGGCGCCGGCACGCGCGCTTGCAGGGCGCGCGTGCCGGCTTGGCGTGGCAATTCAGGATTGCATCGCGGTCACGATGGCAGCGCGGCAATCGCGTTCGTGAGCGTGGCGACATCGAAGTATTCGTTCCACACCTTGATGCGGCCGTCGTGCACTTCAAACACACCGGTCACGGGCAGTTCCACCCAGCCGTTCGGCAGGCGATGGCGGTCAAGGCGCTCCAGCACCACCGTTGCGCCACTCGCCAGTTCGCGCTTGATGACGAAGATGTTCTCCAGAATCGGATCGAAGAAGGGCTCAAGCATGGCGCGCACGCCGGCCGGTCCGTGCATCGTGCCGACCGGGCCGTTCACGTAGACGCAGTCGTCGGCGACATACTTCAGGCCGGCGTCGTAGTCCTTCTTCTCCATGGCGTGCATGAACGCGTGCACGACATCGATGGGGGCTGTGGGTTGGCTCGTCATGGGGGCTCCTGCTGATCGAGATGGGCTGTGGGAGCCGCATAGTGAGCGGCGGATGAGCTTGCTGCGATTACCTCGCAGATTATTGGCAGCACCTGGCAGGACCAACGCCATGGCACTTAGGGCAAACTTCGCCGCCGCATGCCCCCTTGATCCAGTTTGTGAGGAGCCCAAGCCATGCTTCCGCGTTTGCCGGCCAGCGAACGAGTCGTGCTCGGCGCCGATGATGTGAGTGCGCTGTTGCCGTTTGCCATCGAGTGCGTGCGCGCGGCAGGCGCTGAAGCGTTGCGCCACTTTCGCACCGGCATTGCCGCCGACGACAAAGGCGGTGAGACCTTCTACAACCCGGTGACAGAAGCCGACCGGCTTGCCGAGACAGCCATCCGCACGCGTGTGGCGATGCAGTTCCCGGATCACGGTCTGTATGGCGAAGAGCACGGCTACGAGCAGGGTCGCTCGCCACTCACCTGGGTCATCGATCCGATCGATGGTACGCAGGCCTTCATCACAGGCATGTTGCACTGGGGCGTGCTGCTGGCGTTGTACGACGGTGTGCGGCCCGTGTTGGGCCTGATGTATCAGCCGTTCACGGATGAACTCTTCGTCGGTACACCCGGCAGCGCGCGCTATCAGCGCGGTGCGTTGACGGTTCCGTTGAAGGTGCGAGCGTGCGCTGCACTGTCCGAGGCAGCGCTTGCGACCACTGGACTGGACTACTTCTCGGATGCGGCACGGATGCGTTTTCTACGCGTCAAGGCGGGTGCGCGGCTGACCCGATTCGGTGGCGATTGCTACATCCACGCGCTGGTGGCGATGGGGCAGTTGGATCTGGTGGTGGAGTGGGGCTTGAAGCCCTACGACATCCAGGCACTGATGCCCATCGTGCAGGCGGCGGGTGGCGTGATCACCGATTGGCAGGGTGGTGATTGCAGCCATGGAGGCGCCGTGATCTGTGCGGGTGATGCGCGCGTGCATGCCGAGGTCATGGCGCTGCTGGCCGGCTGAACCCGGTTGAACGAAGCACGAAGCACGAAGCACGAAGCACGAAGCACGAAGCACGAAGCACGAAGAACTAGACAGGACACTGAATGAAACTGGAAGGTATTCGCGTCGTCGACTTGTCGCTGTTCCTGCCGGGCCCGACCTTGAGCCTGATGATGGCCGACCAGGGCGCCGACGTGATCAAGGTCGAGTCGATCGATGAAGGCGAGCCGAACCGCCACATCGGCCCGCAGCGTGATGGCGTCAGCGTGTACTTTGCGGCGACGCATCGCGGCAAGCGCTCGATGGCACTGAACCTCAAGCACGACGCCGGCCAGCGCGCCTTTGCGCGCCTGGTGAGCACGGCCGACGTGGTTGTCGAGGCGTTCAGGCCTGGCGTGGCCAAACGCCTCGGTGTTGACTACGACAGCGTGCGCGCGCATCGCCGGGACATTGTCTACGTATCGCTATCAGCGTTTGGTCAGAGCGGTCCGCTGGCGGCGCGCCCGGCACACGATCTGGCGGTGGAAGCCATGTGCGGCCTGCTGTCCATCAACGTGGATCGTGATGGCCGGCCGGTACTGCCGGCGATGCCCGCGGGCGACATGCTTGCGGCCGCGTTGGGTTTGTCGGGCGTGCTCATGGCATTGCTGCGGCGTGCACGCACGGGTGAAGGCGACTACCTGGACCTGGCCATGATGGACGCCATCCTGGCCTCGATGCCGAACAGTGTGGGTTCGACGTTCGCAAACAAGCTGCCGCCCGTGCCCGATGAGGAACGCACCTGGGGTGGCAACGCGTTCTACCGCGTCTATGCGACGGCCGATGGCCGCTACATTGCGTTGGGCGGCGCCGAACCGAAGTTCGCAATGAACCTGTTGACCGCGCTGGGGCGCTCTGATCTCGCACCGCTCTGCGCGGGCCCGCCAGGGGTTACGCAACTGCCGGTGCGCGCGTTCCTGGAGTCGGCATTTCTGGCCCATTCGCAAGCGCACTGGCTGTCGTTCCTGGCCAACATCGATCTGTGTTTTGCGCCGGTGAACGACCTCCGCGCGGGCTTCGATCTCGATCAGGTCCGGCACCGGGAGATGCTGCTGGTGGACGCGCGGGGCTGGGAACACATCGGCACACCGTTCAAGTTTCTGCGTGAACCAGGCCGTGTCCGCTTCGAGGCGCCGGGCCACGGCCAGCACACGCGGGCGCTGCTTGGCGAATTGGGATATCGCGCCGATGAGGTGGAAGCGCTGCTGGCAAGCGGCGCCGCTGCCGACAGAACGACCGTCCAAGGAACAACAGTCGATTGAACGAATCAGGCGCACTGTGTGGGCGTCAGGTTCCGCAACTGCGCAGCGCCACGGGTCTGGCAACACACTGAACAAGGGGAAAGACATGGACTTCGGAATTGCATTGGCCACCACCACCGACAGTTGGAAAGTGGTGCAACAGGCTGAACAGCTTGGCTTCAGTCATGCGTGGTTCTACGACACGCAGATGCTGAACCCGGATGTGTTCGTGGGCATGGCGTTGGCGGCGCGCGAAACGCAGCGCATCCGGTTGGGCACGGGCGTGTTGATCCCCAGCAACCGTCTGGCACCTGTCGCAGCCAACTGCCTGGCGACGTTGAACAAGCTGGCGCCCGGGCGCATCGACTTCGGTGTGGGAACGGGCTTCACGGCCAGACGCACCATGGGCCAGGACGCCATGAAACTGGCTGATCTTGCGCGTTACGTCGACGAGGTCATGGCCCTGCTGCGCGGCGAAACGTATGCCTGCCTGCTGGAAGGCAAAGAGCACAAGGTGCGCTTCCTCAATCCGGACATGGGGCTCGTGAACATTACGGACCCGGTGCGTCTGCACGTGTCGGCCTTCGGTCCGAAGTCGCGCAAGCTCACGGCCAACCTCGATGCGGGCTGGATCAACTTCAGCGGCAGTAATCCGCGCGCCATAGCGGCGCTGACCGACATGCGCATGAGCTGGGCCAATGCCCGTCGCGCGCCGGATGCGCTGTACAGCACCATGTTTGCGCTGGGTTGTGTGTTGCGCAGCGGTGAGCGCATGACCAGTCCGCGTGTTTTGGCGCAAGCCGGTCCCGCTGCGGCTGTCACGCTGCACGACCTGGTCGAGTCAAGTTCAGCGGGTGACTTCGAGGCCTACTTCCCTGCCGAAATCAACGACGCACTGGAAGGTTTCCGCGCGGTCTATCAAAGCTACGAACCGGCTGACGCGCGTTATCTGTCGGTGCATCGCGGGCACCTCATGTTTCTGCGGCCCGATGAGCGCAAGTTCATCAACAAAGCGTTGATCAGTGCATTCACCTACACCGCGAAGCCCGAGACGCTGACCGAGCGTGTCGCAGAACTTCGCGACGCAGGCTACAACCAGTTCACGGTGCAGTTGGTAGAAGGGCAGGAAGATGCGTTGGCCGATTGGGCCGAGGTGTTGCGTCCGCTTGGCTTGAAGGCGAACAGCAACACCGCAGCCAGGAAGACCAAGGCAGCCAGGAAGACCAAGCCAGGCAGTGCTCAGGTCAAAGCTGCGAAGGTGGCGCCGAAGGCCAAACCTACCGCTAAGGCGAAGCCAACCGCCAAGGCCAAGCCAGCGGCTAAGGGCAAGCCAGCGGCTAAGGCCAAGCCGAAGCGAACTGCAATGCCGAAGTCAAAGTCGAACGCGAAGGCAACGGTCGGCCGATCCGCCAAGCCTCGTCCCAAGCCGCGCGTTACAGCCCGCGTGCGATAAGCACCTTCATGATCTCGTTGGTGCCGCCGTAGATGCGCTGCACCCGTGCCTCGGTGTACATGCGCGCAATCGGGTACTCGTTCATGTAGCCGGCGCCGCCGTGCAGTTGCAGGCACTCATCGATGATTTCGCACTGGGTGTCTGTGCACCAGTACTTGGCCATCGACGCCGTGCTGGCATCCAGTTTGCCGTCCATGTGCCACAGCAGGCACTGGTCGACGAACGTGCGGGCAACCATGGCTTTGGTTGCGCATTCGGCAAGCTTGAACTGAGTGTTCTGGAAATCCATTACGCGTTGGCCAAACGCCTTGCGCTGCTTCACGAACTCCGTAGTCACGCCGATGGCGCGCTCCATCGCGACCACGCCCGCCTGCGCGATGGACAAACGTTCCTGCGGCAGCTTCTGCATCAACTGCACAAAGCCTTTGCCTTCTTCGCCGCCAAGCAGATTCGCTGCTGGCACGCGCACGTCCTGGAAGAACAGTTCCGAGGTGTCGGCAGCGGGTTGGCCCACCTTGTCGAGATTGCGGCCGCGGGCGAAGCCCTGCGCGCCCTCGGTTTCAACGACCAGGAGCGAAATCCCTTTGCCACCCAGGCTTGGATCGGTCTTCGCAACCACAATGATGAAGTTGGCAGTCTGACCGTTGGAGATATAAGTCTTGGCGCCGTTCAGCACGTAGCTGTCGCCATCGCGCAGCGCAGTGGTGCGCACCGCCTGCAGGTCCGAGCCTGTGCCGGGCTCGGTCATGGCAATGGCGCCCACCATTTCGCCGGACGCCAGTTTCGGCAGCCATTTCCGGCGTTGCTCTTCGTTGCCGTAGGTCAGCACGTAGGGCGCCACGATGACGCTGTGCACCTGGCTGCCAAAGCCGCCCAGGCCAAATTTCAACTGTGCTTCCGTTACGACTGTTTCGTGCCGGTAGTCACCGCCGCCACCGCCGTACTCTGTGGGCACACCGGTCAGCAGCAGACCTGCCGCGCCTGCCTTCAACCACGCATCACGATCCACAATGCCTTGTTCATCCCAGCGCGCCGAGTGCGGCAGGAACTCCTTCTCGAAGAACTTCTCGGCAGCATCGCGCAGGATGCGCAGCTCATCGTTCATCCAGGGCGATTCATAGTGCACGGTCAAGTCTTCCGTTCGGCTTCCGTTCGTTTTCCGTTCTGGGCGGGGCGATTGTGTAGATGGCAGTGTGCTGTGCTTCGGCGGCGACTTCACCATCGACCAGCCAGGCGAGATACAGGGTGGCGAACTCGTGGCCCTTGTGCGCCCATTTTCTGATTGGGATTGTGCGTTGCTCGATGCGTTGGGCAATGCGCAGCGGTCTGTGCAACGTGAACACCGTGCCCGCGTGAATCCACGACGGCATCTCCCACACGCGCATGAATGCCTGGTTGCAGCTGCTGGCGAGCCACAGCGGATGCAGCGGCGTGGCGAGAATATCGCCGGCATCCTTGCGCCAGATGGGCAGATCGTCGGCCACCGAGTGAGCCAATGCCTGATTGGCGTCGGCGCCGATCGTCTCCGCATGTGCGGCGAGCGCTTGATCCAGTTGAATGTTGCGCTCGGCTATCTCGCAGCGCGGCGGGTTCGTGGGCGCCGGCGTCGTGCGCCAGCGTGGATCCGGTGGCGCGCTGCGCTCCGGCATCGACGTGGTCAGGCGCGCGAGCAGCACACCGGCTTCGTTGCGGCAGTCCACAACGTAGCCGTCGCCCGCAGCTTCGCTGTGAATGTTGAGCCGATCGCCGTCATAGGCTGGCTTCAACAAACGCACCTCGCCGGTGGCGCGACCGAGCCAGCGTTCGCCGAACGCCTGCACGAGGGGATAGGTCATGTGTGCAAACACAGTAACGCCGGGCACGAGGGCACCAGCGAAACCGAACTGCTGCGCAACCTCGTCCGAATGCATGCGGTTTTCGCTGTCGGTGGCGTGGTTGTGTGTCGTCACGACATAGGGCGCGAGTTCATCGGGGGTACTCATGCGGTCAGCCTCTGGTCGCGTGTGATGTCACGCGCAGCGCAGTCATCTGCTACTGCGCTGCCGCGGGTGCAGCGGGCGGTGTTGGCGCGGCTGGCGCTGCTGCGCGCGCGGCAGGCAGCATCGCCGCCATTTGCTGTTGTTGTTCGGCTGACAATGCAATGCCACCCGACTTCAGCATGCTTATCGCCTGGCCAACGGCCAGCACGCGCGCGCCGATCTGTTCTGCCTGCGCCTGGGTGGCGCCATGTGCCACAGAGCCGTGCAGGAACTTGAGATCGGTGAACAGGGTTTCGTCGTAGGCCTTCAGGCAGTCGGTGTAGCGCTTCATGGAACGTTTGAAGCGATCAACGGCGGTGGGGTCGTTGCTGCCACGGCTCATCTGCGGTCGCGGGCAATCGGCTTGCGGCAGCTTGTATTCAAGCGCGCGCTGCACGTCCGGGTGCGTGGTACCTGCGGCCGGCGCGGCGCTGGTTGCGGCCGCAACGGGCATTTCTTCGGCCAGCGCGGAGGGGCAGAACCCTGCGGCCAGCGCGAGGGTCAGGGCACAAAGGGCGGTCTTTACATGCATGTCGGGGTCCCCCAGGTGAAATGGTGGCTGAGCGAAATGGTGAATGAGCGAAATGGTGAATGAGCGAAATGGTGAATGAGTGAATTGGCGAATAAGCAAAATGGTGAATGGGCGGCGCTGAAAGGTGAAAGGGTGAACGGGCGAATTGTGGTGCATTCCGGGTGCGCTGTGACACCACGCAGAGCGTGCGCGCCGGAATTCCAGCGCGGTGAAATCCTGGCGACGCAGAAACACCAACAGAAGCAGCAGCCTTGCCGCGCGGAAATCGGGCGACCGGCGCGTTCCACCGGTAGCATCGGCCCGGCTGTGCCCGCCCTCCCGGCAGGACCGCCTGTTCAAGACCACCTACACCAGAAAGAGTTCGCCATGTTTCGTCAACCCGATCGGCGCCGGATCTATCTGATGCGGCATGCCGAGGCTGCGTATATCCGGGCCGATGGCACGCCAGCGCCTGACTCCCGTCTCGTTCCGTTGACCGCGATCGGGCGCGAGCAGGCACAAGCCCAGGCGACGGTGCTGCGGGACATCGCGTTCGATAGAGCGGTCTGTTCGGGCCTGCCGCGAACGGTTGAGACTGCAGGGATTGTGCTCAACGGCCGCGCCGGTCCGCAGCTTGAGCAACTGCCCGCGCTGGAAGAGATAAAACCTGGCCACGATCAACCTGCCGCAGCGGAACTGGCTGCGTGGATTGCACACATTGCGAACCCATGGAGCGATGCGGCTGCGCCCGATGCACGCTTTCTGGGCGGCGAGCGGTTTCGCGATTTCGAGGCACGTGTGCTGCCCGAGTTCGATGCGCTGCTGGCGGACTCAGCCTGGCGCACCCTGTTGCTGGTGCTGCATGGCGCGGTGAATCGCGTGCTGCTGAATCGTGTGATGAACCTGCCGTGGCAGGGCGCCATGTCGATCGAGCAGGATCCCGCCTGTTTCAACATCATCGACGTGGATGGTCACGCCAGTGGTGTCGAGCGCTTTCTCGTGCGTGCCGTCAACGTGACGGCCTACAACCTGACCAAGACCGGCATCACATTGACCGATATGGAGCGTACGGCGCAGCGACTTGCAGGCGCCGGGCCAGGCTGATCGGTCTGTTGCGGTAGCGCCGGACACGCACCTACTCAAACGTCAATGAGCATCAGATTCATGAGCAATTCAGGCCAATCCGCAGGTACCGTCAAAGCCGATCGCGAAAAATTGCAGGCCATGATGGGCCGCTATGGCGAGACGCTGACGCAAGGTCTGAACTGCGCACTGTCGCTGCTGGGCAGTGAGCTTGGGCTGTACAGCGCACTTGCGGAGATGGGCCCGGCCAACAGCAGTGCACTGGCGCAGCGACTGGGCCTGCATGAACGCTGGGTGCGCGAGTGGCTGCGGCAACAGGCGTGCATGGGGCAGATCGACTACCACGAACAGCAGGACAGCTTCTCGTTGTCGCCGGAGGCGCGTCTGCTGTTCGCGGACCCGCACAGTCCGTTCGGCGCCCACGGCGGACTGGAAGTGGTGGTCGCGATGATTGGTCGGGCCACGCAGTTGAAGGAGTCGTTCCGCAGCGGCGTGGGCCATCCCTACGATGACCTGGGTCACGTGTGTGCCTGTGGACTCGAGCGCATGCGCACCTACCAGAAGAAACACCAGCTGGTCCCGGACGTGCTGCCCTTACTCACCGGCATGTTGCCGCGCCTGCAGCACGGCGCGCGCATTGCCGACGTGGGTTGTGGCGCGGGTCAAGCCACGTTGGCGATGGCGCGAGCGTTTCCGAACGCTCACGTGTATGGCTATGACACGTCCCAGCATGCGCTTGATCGCGCCCTTGCAAACCTGGCAGCCGAGCCGCTGGCCAATGTGAGTTTCCACAACCCCCTGCAGACGCCGATGGCAGCGCACGGACGGTTCGAGCTGATCACCACCTTCGATGTGGTGCACGACGTCGCTCATCCGGACCGCTTGATTGCAGCGATTCACGAGGCGCTGCGTGACGATGGTGCGTGGTTGTGTGAGGACATTCGCAGCTTCCCGACCTTTGCGGAGAACATGCAGCAGCTGCCGGGTGTGGGCCTGTTGTATGGCCTGTCGATCAACATCTGCATGGCGTCGGGTTTATCGGAACCCGATGGTGCAGGGCTCGGAACATTGGGCTTCAACGAAACGGTTGCGCGTGCGATGACGGCGGCCGCGGGCTTCACACAGTTCCGCAAGCTGCCCTACGACAGCCGCGGCAACAGCGACTTCTATGAAGTGCGCAAGTAGGCGCGCCATGTATGCGGCAGGCCCTTCAGTGCGTTGCGCTTGACGACTGAAGCGCAGCCTGCGGCACCTGCTGTTGCCGCCCCCGTGGTCGCCATCGTCGGCGCAGGCCCAGCGGGCCTGATGGCGGCAGAGGTGGCGATGGTGGCAGAGGCGGCGATGGCGGCCGGTGCGCGCGTGCAACTGTTCGACGCCATGCCGTCGGCCGGGCGGAAGTTTCTGCTGGCGGGTCGCGGCGGTCTGAATCTCACACATGCCGAGGCGTGGCCCACCTTTCTGCAGCGCTATGGCGATGGTCTGCCCATGCTGCACGCGGCGTTGGATGCGTTCGACGCAAGCGCCTTGCGCGCCTGGGTAGAAACGTTGGGCACGCCGACGTTCGTTGGCTCGTCGGGACGGGTGTTTCCGACGGCCATGAAGGCGGCGCCACTGTTGCGCGCCTGGTTGCACCGACTGCGCGAAGGTGGCGTGGCAATGCACATGCGCCATCGGCTCATGTCGGTACAGCGGCATGGTGAGTCGTGGCAGCTCGACTTCAACACGCCACAGGGCGCGCACAGCGCACACGCTGACGCGGTTGTGCTTGCCCTGGGCGGCGCAAGCTGGCCACGCCTGGGTTCCGACGGTGCCTGGGTTTCGTGGTTGCGCGCGGCAGGCGTTGCGGTGTCCGACCTCGTGCCGGCGAACTGTGGGTTCGAAACGGTCTGGAGTACGCATTTCAGTTCACGCTTCGCAGGCGTGGCATTGAAGAATGTCTGTGCGTGGGTCGAAGCGCGAGATTCGCGTGAAGCGCATGGACCGCGTGACCCGCAGGCGATCGACGCGCCGCGTCGAGGTGAGCTGATGCTGACCGAGTACGGCGTGGAGGGTGGGCTGGTCTATGCACTGTCTGCGGCGCTGCGTAACGCTATCGCGGCACAGGGCAGTGCCTGTCTGTACTTGGACCTGACACCGGATCTCGACCTGAGCAAAGTCACCGAGCGTCTGACAGCAGCACGTTCCGGCCGCACACTCGCAACGGTGTTGGAACGCAAGCTGGGCCTGGATGCGGCGAAACGTGCATTGCTGCGCGAATGCGCGCCGCCGGATGCAATGCAGCAGCCGTCAGCACTGGCCGCACTCATCAAGGCGCTACCGGTGCGGCTGCAGGCGGCGCGGCCGATTGCAGAAGCGATCAGCAGCGCAGGCGGTGTACAGGCCCAAGCGCTGGACCAGACTTTCATGTTGCATCAACACCCTGGGCTGTTCTGCGCAGGCGAAATGCTGGATTGGGAGGCGCCGACCGGCGGCTATCTGCTCAACGCGGCGATGGCCACGGGGCGGTGTGCGGGTAGTTCAGCCGTGCGTTGGCTGCGGCGGCATGCACCCGGGACCTAAGTTCGCAGGCTGACGACTTGTCGATCCAGCTCCTGCGCGCGAGCATGCACCCGGCGGCTGATGATCATCCGCACACCGCAACGGATGAACCACACTGTGATCGCTCAGCTAGCAAAGTTGTCCTCCGACGCCCGCATTGTTGCTGAGGCAAGCGCTTTGTTGTGGAGCCTGCGCCGGCCAGACGAACTCCTCGCGCTTCTGACGGCGCTGAAGGTCACGCGCGGAGCCGGCGCAGCCTTTGATCGCAAGAGCATTGACGCCGCGCTGCGGGAACTCGACAAGGCCCGCCTGCTGTCGAAGACGCCGGGGACACAGGGGTATCTGCGGATTGTCATCAAGGTGCGCGGGCCCCTGTATCGCGCTGCGCTGGATCGTTACCCGAAGGATCGACTACGTGCAGCGATGCGTTCGGCTGATCCGCCGGAGTGGTTGTCGCCCTATCGGCGCTGGAACATGGATGGCGACGCGCGCATTGCGGGCCAACTGCGCTTTGAACTGCTGACGACCGACTCGCTGAATGAACTGCACATGTGCCAGACGGTGCTGCAGCAGGACAGCGTGGACTTTGACGCCGTACTCGCCGCCGCAGTGCTGCCCGAGATCGACGCGCACCTGCTGGGGCGAATGGTGCCCGACGTGCGCTGGTACGTTGTCGACTGGGCACGCGTGCGTTCGGTGCTGTCATTCGATCCCGTGTATCAGCCAATGAACACACTGGCCCTTGCGGCACTTACGGGGGCGCCAGCAGAGCTGCCACCCGGCGCACGCGCAGGGCTGGCCGAACTGTGCCTGTGGCGCGACGACCGGGCGGGCTTCGAACTCGCGACGGCCGGACTGGCAGGTGTCTGGGTTGCCGCAATTCGCGCCGCTTGGCTCGTGCGTGATGGCAAATGGGACGACGCGGTTGTTGCCTACGAAGCCGCCTTTGCGAGCGCGCAGACGTCCAATGCCTTTCCCGGTAGCAAGCCGAAGCGTGGTGCTGCCGCCATCGGGCGCGACGGTTTACCGCCGCAACTCGTGTGGCCATATCTGATTGCGTTGCTGGCGCGCGGCGATCCGGCGAGCATCGAACTTGTACGCAGGTACGCAGTGGCCAAATCCGGACGACGCAATCCGGGCGTCTTCGAACCCTGGGGTGTCTGGGTGCATGTCGTCCGGCTTCGCACGGGCGATGTTGCAGTGGATGCGCGCGAGCTCGGCATCGAACCTTCGGCGCATGAATCGCTGCACCTGGCGCATCTATGGCGCTTGTTGTGCGTGGTCTGGCTCGGTGGCGTGGCGCGCGCCGCCTACGCAGACCCGACAACATTTGATCGCGCTATCGAGAAGCTGGCCAACACCGTTGCGCAGCGAGCGCGTGCGTGTGAGTTCGAGTGGCTTGCCAGTCTTGCTGATGCGGCCTCGGCAACGGTGTGCGGTGCGTCAGCGCAATGCCCGTTCTTTGTCAGCGGTGTCGGTGATCGCTGGCGCGATGTGCTTTCGATGCTACAGACACTTGTACAAGCCGATGTCCCTGCGGCTGATGCGACGCCGCGACGACGAATCGTGTGGGCGATTGATCTGACGCCCGCTGGCGCGGTACGCAGGATCACACCGATGGAGCAGAAACGCGGGGTGCGCGGTTGGGGCAAAGCGAACGAAATGTCTCTGACGAGGCTCGCGTCTGACAAGCAGCTCAGCGACAAGGATGCATTGGTCGCGCGCTCCCTGCGCACAAGTCGCCACAGTGCGCGGCAGTTCGAGATGAATCGAGCGGTGGCCGTCGAAGCACTGGTGGGCCACCCCGTGCTGGTCTTCGCAGACACGCCGGCGCAGTTCGTCGAGCTGAGTTTCGATACCCCGGAGCTTGAGACCATCGAGAAGGACGGGCATATGAGCTTGCGCATGTCGCCACCCCTGCATGCGCTGGATGCGCTCAGTGACCCGCGGGAATTCGGCTTGGGCGTGCCGGCGGACGCAGAAGCACTTCGCCTGGTGACGGTCATTCGCGACTCGCCGAGCCGCGCGCGCGTGGTGCGCTACAACGCAACGCAGCTGCGTGCATACACCTTGCTCGCGACGAAGGTTGTCTTTCCGGACGAGGGTCGGGCCGCGCTGCAGCAAGCACTCGGATCGCTGGCGAAGCACTTTCGCGTGTTTGCCGATGACAGCGTTGCGGCACAGACCTTGCCAGCGGAGGCCCGACTGCGGGCTGAACTCTCGCCGGTGGGGGATGGCCTGCGTGTCCGTTTTGTGGCGGCGCCGTTGGGCGTGGATGGCCCACGGCTCGAACCGGGGCACGGGCGTGTGCGTCTGCTGGCGCATCTCGCCGGCGAGACCGTCGCAACGGATCGGTTGCTTGCGGAGGAGCGCGCGCACCTTGCAACGGTGCTCGACGCACTACCGTTTCTTGAGGCGCGCTGCAGTTCGCCGGCACCATCTGAGTGGCTGATCGACGACGCCGAACTCGCCTTGGAGGCAGTAGAGACACTCCCACGCCTCGATGCACATGTTGGCGTCGACTGGCCCAAGGGCCAGCCCGTGCGGGTACAACGGCTCGATGTGCCGCAACTGCAGATCAGTATCCGCTCGGAGCGCGATTGGTTCCGCGTTGACGGTGCGCTGCCGGTGGATGAAACCCACCTGCTGGCATTCGAACAACTGTTGGAAGCCGCGCGCAGCCGTAGTCGTTTCGTGGCCATGGGCGATGGCGTGTATGCCGCGCTCAGCCGGGCGTTGAAGCAGCGGCTTGTCGATCTCGCTGCAGTTGTGGAGCACGACCGCCATGGCAATCGTGTCGCCGCAGTGGGTGCTGTGTGGCTGCACGACCTGCTCGATGGCACCGCCGTGCAGGCCGACGCGGGCTTTCGTGCCGCACTCGATGCGTTGCAGCGCGCGCAGCTGATTGAACATGCTGTGCCGCACACACTGCAGGCTGAACTGCGGCCGTATCAGGAAGATGGCTTCCGCTGGGCGATGCGCCTTGCCGATGCGGGTCTCGGCGGTTGTCTCGCAGACGACATGGGTCTTGGCAAGACGCTGCAGGCGCTCGCGGTGCTGTGTGCTCGCGGACCCGATGGTCCGGCACTGGTGGTGGCACCGACGTCGGTGTGTGGCAACTGGATTGCCGAGGCAATGCGCTTTGCTCCGACGCTGCGCATCATCGACTTCGCCAGCGCAGACCGCGAGCTGATACTGCTCGCACCTGCGCCGATGGACGTGATTGTGGTTTCGTACGCGCTGCTGTTGCAGGACAAGGAGCGCTTCGCTGCCCACGCGTGGCACACCCTCATCGTCGATGAGGCACAGGCCATCAAGAATCCGGTCGCGAAACGCAGCGTTGCACTGTTCGAAATGGAAGCGCGGTTCAAACTGGCACTGTCAGGTACGCCAGTGGAGAACAGGCTCGCCGAGCTGTGGTCGATCCTGCGCTTCTCGACACCAGGCTTGCTCGGATCGCTCAACGGTTTCGGCGAGCGTTTTGTCGGACCGATTGAACGCGATCGTGATCGCGACACGCTGGCCGTGCTGCGGCGGCTGGTGGCCCCATTTGTGCTGCGCCGTACGAAAGCGCAGGTGCTGCACGAACTGCCGGAGCGCACAGAGTCCGTGATCACGGTGGTGCCAGATGCAAATGAGCTCGCACACTATGAAGCGCTGCGCCGCGACGCCATTGCCAACGTTGACGTGGCGCTTGCCGAGACGAAGCGCCCTGGTCAGGCGCGCTTCAATATCCTCGCTCAGCTCATGCGTCTGCGCCGTGCTGCCTGCGATCCGCGGCTGGTGTCCCCAGCGTTGCCTCTGTCAGGCGAGAAGATCCAGGTATTCCTGCGGCTTGTGGCCGATCTTGTGGCCAACGGCCACAAAGCGCTGGTGTTCAGTCAATTCGTGGACTTTCTGAACCTGCTTCGTGCCGCACTCGATGCTGAAGGCGTGCACTACCAGACGCTGGATGGCAGTACGCCGGCGGCCGAGCGAACGCGTCGGGTGAATGCGTTCCAGGCCGGTGAGGGCGATCTGTTCCTGATCAGTCTCAAGGCTGGCGGTGTTGGCCTGAACCTCACGGCCGCCGATTACGTGGTGATCACCGACCCATGGTGGAATCCTGCCGTCGAGGATCAGGCGACCGGGCGCGCGCACCGCATTGGCCAGCAGCGCCCGGTCACGGTCTATCGGCTGGTGACCGCAGGGACGATCGAGGAACACATCGTCGATCTGCATCGCGACAAACGCGAGATAGCGGAGGGCCTTCTGGAAACCGGCGACATTGCGACGCTGCCGTCGACGGATGTGTTGCTTGCACTGATGAAAGGCGATGGTTGAGGCGCGCGCAGTTCGGTCGTTGGCCGCGTGACCTTGTTCGTGCTTGTCTGTTTTCCGCTCTACATGTTCGTACTTCAGTGGCTGGCGAGGCCAAGATCCTTCAGTGCAACGGCGGCCCCGAGGCCCGGCAAGCCGCCGCCGTTGCGGTGCCCACACGCGCCGGTTGTCGACCCTGTAATGGCGTCCAGGTCTTCCAGCGTTCGATAGACGAAGCAACCGGGCCGGTTGCCGCTCGGGATCGGCGGTACAAACGGGTACGAACCGCAGCCAGATTCAAAGTGTCGTACGGCGGGCGTGCATGGACGATGACGAGAATGCGGTGTCTGGCGAATTCGTTCTCCAAAAAAAACGTCCTGCACCGGAAGACCGGAACAGGACGCCGTTGTCCTTGAACACACAGTTGTATTGGCTGGAGGTGCTTCGCCGCTTCGGGCGTCACTCTTGTTGTTTGTGAACAGCAACTGTCATGCCACCGTGGGTAATCGTCCAGCGAACCACCGAGCTGCGCTGCTTGCTCGATGTTTCCTGGTTTTTTGCTGGCGGTTGGCGACACCCGTCGTTGCAGCCGTGCACCGCGCCAAGACCCCAAGCCAACTCGTTGCGTCAGGCTGGTGCGCGCGTGTGCTGCTTGCTCGAGTCGTACACGACGCCATCGAACCACGGGCGTTCGACGCGTGCAGGTCTGCAACCCCTGCGGGCTAGAGGGTCACCACGATCTTGCCGAAGTGTTCGTTCGCGGCCATGTGTGCCAGCGCTTCAGGCAGCCTGCCGAAGTCGAAGCGCGCACTGATCGGCACGCGCAGGCGACCAGCTTGCAGCGCTGGCCACAGGTCCGCGCGCATCCGTGCAGTGATGTCGCGTACTTCGGCTGCGCTGCGTGTGCGGAACGTGACGCCGATGTAGTTGATGCGTCGCAGTGCGTGCAGATCGAAGTTGAAGCTGTCGCGCGTGCCGCCCAGGCGGCCCACATTCACGATCGTGCCGGTGATGCGCGTGGCCTGCATGTTGCCGTTGGCCAACGCACCCGAAACCTGATCGATGAGCACATCGACGCCTGCACCGTCGGTTTCGTCCAGCACTGCCTGGATCCAACCGGGGTCGCGGGTGTCGAGCGCAAGGTGTGCGCCGTGGTCGGTCAGCTGGCGCCGACGGACGTCATGCGTCGATGTGCCGATGACCAGCGCGGCGCTGAGTTCACGCGCAATCAACATCCCCATCAGGCCCACGCCGGAACTCGCGCCTTGGATCAGCACGCGATGTCCCGGGCGCAGACCTCCATGGGTAACGAGTGCATCGTGCATTGTCTGCAGCGCCACAGGCAGCGTTGCAGCTTCGTCGAAGGGCATCGGGGCGGTCGTGCCGGGGTTGCCCTCCAGTGAAGCGGGGCGGGTTGACGTGCCCGGTATCGGCAGCAGCCGTCCGTAGTCGCACTTGGCATACTCTGCAAAGCCACCGGCACCCGAACACATCACGCGATCACCGCGTTGAATGCCGCTGACTGCTGAACCGGTGTCCACGACCTCGCCTGACCATTCCAGGCCGAGCACGGCACCGCGCCCGCCCGCGTTGCCATGCAGGTGGCCGCTGAGCATGCCGAGGTCGGCGCGGTTGAGCGCGCAGCAGTGCACTTGTGTCAGCACTTCGTTGTCGCGCAGCTGTGGTTGCGGCAGTTCTGTGAGCTCAGGGCCGGTTGCGCCGAGGATCCAGGCTTTCATCAGCGTTACTCCGTCGGGTGCTTCGGCGGCTTAAGGTTCTGCAGCGCGGCTATCGACCTTGGAAGTGTGGCGTGCGTTTTTCGGCAAAGGCCTTGCGGCCTTCCTTGTAGTCGTCGCTGTCGAAACAGGCATCGACCAACGGGCTGACAGCGGCCGAGGCTTGCGTGCGCGTGTATAGATCGAACGCTGCAACAGCCGCTTTCGCGGCGCGAATTGTCAGCGGCGCATTGGCCACGATCATTGCGCAGTAGTCGCGAACGCTCGACTCAAGTTGTACTGCGCCGACAACGAAGTTGACCAAGCCGCGGCGCTCGGCCTCGTCGGCATGCAGGAAGCGGGCGCTGAACAGGATGTCGCGCGCGACTGAAGGTCCGACCAGGCGCGCCAGCATGGCGACGCCCGCGTAGTCGTAGCCCAGGCCCAGCTTTGCGGCAGGAATGCCGAAGCGTGAGTCGGGGGTGGCGAAACGTATGTCGGCGCTCAGTGCAATACCGAGTCCTGCACCGATGCAGAAGCCATCGATCATGGCGATGAGCGGTTTGTCGATGCTGCCAAGCCAGCGATTCCCGCGCGACGTGATCTGCGCGTACTGCTGACGCTGTTCAGCGTTTGCGCGCTGCGCATCGAACTCGGAGATATCGGCACCGGAGACAAACGCTTTGCCGCCGGCGCCGTGCATGACCACCACGCGCACCGCACTGTTCTGCTGGAAGTGCTCAAGCGCATCGCCCACCGCCTGCCACATGTCCAGCGACATTGCGTTGCGGCGTTCAGGCTGATTAAAGGTCAGCCAGCCGATGCCGTCTTCAATGCGTGCCAGGATTTTGGTGGTCTTGAGTTCGATCATCAGTTGGGTGTCCAGCGCGTTGAAGCCGTGTCAAGCGTATGTCATTGCGCATCGCGTTGCCTTCAACGTGTCTTGCCCGCTTGCCCGCTTGCCCGCTTGCCCGCTTGGCCAGCCGATCACTTGATGAGCGGCACCAGCATTGCCACGCGTGTCCGATAGCGCTGGTACTCATCGCCGAAGGTCGCGATCAGATCGCGTTCCTCCAGCAGTGTGCCCACGATGATGTAGGCGGTTGTCACGGCGGCGAACAGCAGGTGCCCGACCGTCATGGTGGGTGCCGCCCAGAACGCAATGATGAAGCCGAGATAGATGGGATGCCGCACAAACCGGTAGTACAGCGGTGTTCGGAAGCGTGGTGCAGGAATGCTGCTGCCGGTGAGGTGGCTTGCGACCTGACGCAGGCCGAACAGCTCGAAGTGATTGATCAGGAACGTACTGGTCAACACCATGAACCAGCCAGCAAAGGAGATGCCCGTCACGAGCGTGGCAAGTGCAGCGTTTTCGATGGCCCACAACACCGTGGGCATGGGCACCCACTGCCAGCACAACAGGGCCAGCGCGAGGCTTGAGAACAGCACATAGGTGCTGCGCTCGACCGAAGCCGGCACGAACTGTGTCCACCAGCGCTTGAACGACTTGCGCGCCATCACGCTGTGCTGCAGGGCAAACACGCTCATCAGCAGCAGATTGATCAGTATTGCGGCTGTGGTCGACGTGGCGGCGCCCGCAGCCAGTGCCGATATGTCGATGGTCTTTGGCACGACGAGGTTCGTGACGAACCCGATGGCGTACAGAAACGTGACGAAAAAGATCGAGTAGGCCACGAGCCCGTACATGAACCCCAGCAATCGGGCGATCAGGTGACTGCGTATGGGCGTGGATAGGGCTACTGTCCTGTTCACGAGGTCCATCTGCATGGCCTCATCGGTTGGCATGATCGGTTGAACTGAGCCTGTCTGAGTCATGTTGTACTCCGTGCCTGGGTTGCGTGATTCGGCGTCTGGTCTAGCGGCCCGATGGCCAGGGCGGCTGAACCCAGGCTGGCCCGCGGCGCCACGAATGACTTTGAGTGGAGCTTGTTTTTCCCTTGAGTTGGGACTGATTTCTTCTTGAGACCGGTTTGGGAGCAAGCTGGCGCAGATGGAGGGAGGAGCATCTGAGTGCAGTTTCGGTTTGCTGACCATGTGCTTGACGTCGACCGCCGCGAGCTGCGGCTCGGGGCGCGGCAGATCAACGTCGAGCCGCAGGTGTTCGATCTGCTGGTGTACCTGATCGAGAACCGCGAACGCGTGGTCAGCAAAGAGGATGTGAACGCGGCGGTCTGGGGTGGGCGCGTTGTCTCGGACTCCACGCTGACCAGCCGGATCAATGCCGCACGCAAAGCGATCGGCGACAGCGGCGAAGATCAGCGGCTCATCCGCACCATCGCCCGCAGAGGTCTGCGCTTCGTCGGCGAAGTGCAGACGGATTCAGCCATTCCGCAAAGCGCAACTTTTCCAGCGAGCACAACGGTTCCGGGAAGCGCAAGTACCGTGCCGCTGCAGCTGAGCGACGTTGCGCCACCCACGCAGCCCGCGCTGTTGCTGCCCGAGCGCCCAGCCATCGCGGTACTGCCGTTCATCAACATGAGCGGCGAGCCCGAGCAGGAGTATTTCTCCGACGGCATCAGCGAAGACATCATCACCGCGTTGTCGAAGCTGCGCTGGTTCTTCGTGATCGCCCGCAACTCGTCATTCATCTACAAGGGCAAGTCGATCCATCTCAAGCAGGTCGCCGAAGAACTGGGTGTGGGCTATGTGCTCGAAGGCAGCGTGCGCAAGGGCGGCGATCCTGTGCGCATCACTGCGCAGTTGAACGACGTCGCCACCGGCAGCCATCTGTGGGCCGAGCGTTACGACCGCGCCCTCGACGATGTGTTTGCGGTGCAGGATGAAATCACCGAGGCCATCGTTGCGGCGATCGAGCCACAGATCTATGCGGCCGAGAACTTCCGTGCGCGCCGCAAGGCGCCGAACAGCATGGACGCCTGGGATCTGGTGATGCGGGCGCTGTCGCACTACTGGCGTGTGACCCGGCAGGACAACATGGTTGCGCAGGCGCTGCTGGAGAAGGCGATCACGCTCGATCCGAATTATGGTCAGGCGCTGGGCGTGCTTGCGACCAGCCATACCTTCGGCTCGCACATGGGCTGGGAGGACACGGCGAGGTCGGCCGCAATTGCGGAACGCGCCGCGCTGTCCGCCATCCGCGCGGACAGTGAAGACCCCTGGGCGCATCAGGCGCTGGGCAGCGCCTATATGTTCTCGCGGCGGTTGGACGATGCGCGCGCGGAGTTTGAACTGGCGCTGCAGCTGAATCCGAACTTCTCACTCGCACAGGGCTACTACGGCCTGGCGCTGTCCTACAGCGGACGCTGGCGCGAAGGCATCGTGGCGGCCAGGCGTGCTTTGCGCCTGAGCCCGCGTGACCCGTTCGCGGCCATCTACTGCGGTATTGCCGCCTATTCCGAGTTCGCCGGGCACAACTACGAAGAGGCGATGTCGCTTGCGCGTGACGGCATTCGCCAGCGCGCTGACTTCGTCGGTGCGCGGCGGGTACTCACGGCGGCTGCAGGCATGCTCGGTCAGCTCGATGTCGCGCGCACCGCGCTGCAGGAACTGCAGCGTGTGCAACCGAACATCTCGTTGGCTTGGCTGGAGACAGAAATGCCGATCGGACCCGAGGCCGATCGGCAGCATTACGTGGA
>CAMAVY010000007.1 GCA_945861675.1 Klebsiella pneumoniae
CAACGGCATCCAGCACCGACGACACTAAACAGCCTCCTGATCGAACCAACAGACGGAACGAGCCACTGCTGGTTGTCCCACGGATAAGGACCCGCGCCGACCCATGGGCATATCGGACATCAGCGCGGGATTACCCAGAGGTCGACGAGTGCACTGACGCCCGCAGTCGCCAGAATGATCAGCGCTAGAACCCCGAGCAGCCGCCAACCATGGAAGCGCTTCTCAGTCGCCGAAACAGGGCTGTTCTGTACATCCGGCGTATCAGGATTCGTCACACCGCGCACTCCAACTGACAGGATCGTGATCGCCAGAAACAGGGACCGCGACGCCGTACCCGCGAGGCGCACCGGAGCGAGTCTGCCCTGTTCGACGACACGTGCGGTGATCAAGCCCTTGCACGGCAGGGGACGCAGTACAAACCCCGCGGCCTTGCGGCACAACGGGTGTCACTGAAATGGTGCCGGAACGCGGATTCGAACCGCGGACCTACTGATTACGAATCAGTTGCTCTACCAACTGAGCTATCCCGGCAAATCGCCAAGCCGATCTCGCCCGGTGATCCGGGCACACGGATACACTTCGGCTTGGGCGGCGCGGAAACTACGCCGCGGCGGCGTTCAACTCAAGGACAACCGTCGCCAAAGCACTTGGTCGAGGTCCCGCCTTCGGGGGTTGTGGCGGTAGCGGTATAGCCGGCGCCAGAGGCAACAGCGTCGACAACGTAGACGATGTCAGTCTCACGATCGTCCGGCCGCCAACCCGTAGCGGTCGTCAACGACGTCACGCCATTGGGAAAGTCGTAGGTGCCTTCGCCATAGGAGCCCGTACGCAAGCGCACGTCTTCCTGGAAAACACGCATCGAATCAATGTTCTGCTGCAGAACTGCAGTGTCCGCTGTATCGATATAGCCGGTGTAAGCCTGATACCCCACGGTGCTGATGATGGCGACCAGGGCGACCGCAATCAGTACTTCCAACAACGTAAAGCCAAGCTGACTGCTCATTCATGACCTCCCCGCACGGCACTTCGAACCAGATTCGTGGAAAGCCCACCTTCTCGGAAAGCCCACCTGCTCGGAAAGCCCACCTGCTCGGAAAGCCCACCTGCTCGGAAAGCAAAGCGGGGCGCAATGCGCCCCGCTCGCAAATCTCACACTCCAATGCCGAGCATTAGATGCTGTTGAGAATGACCGACGTGGAAGCCGCGTCCAGTTCCGCAAATGCGGGACGGAGGAGTTGTACACGCAGGTTGCCGGCGGTAGCCGAACCGGTCACCGTCACACCAATCGAGCCGTTCACGCTCGTCTGCGAGCCACCAGCGACATAGGCATCGCTGCCGTCGGGTGACTTCACATCGGTCGGATTCAGCGCATTGATCCAGCCCGCAGTGTCCGGTGCCAGTATCGCGGTGATGTCACGACCCAGTGCCGCCGCCGTCTTGTACTTGCGCATTTCGTTGGCCACGAACCGTGAGCCTTCCTCATAGTGGGAGTTCACCTTCGCCATGTTGGCGTTGTCGATGTACTCGTTGTACGCCGGCAGCGCGACCGCGGCCAGAATGCCGATAATCGCCACCACGATCATCAATTCGATCAGGGTAAAACCTTGTTGAACTCGCTTCATTTGCACCTGCTCCATGCTTAGACAATCAAACGTTTATGTTCAGCCGCAGCCGAACGCGGGCTGGACCTGCGCTCAGTAAAGCAACAACTGTGCCAAGGCAAAAAACTCGACGAACCATCTTGCGTTCATCGGTATAGCATTGATTCCTATGGCCTTACAGATGATTTCCAATTGAAAAGCTGAAGAAACATTGGACGCTCACGGTCACACAGGTAGACGAGTGACCTTCTGCGTCACTCGCCTCGACACACCTGGAGGTCACCATTACACTTCCTCACCACCGCGAAGGCGGTTCTACCCTGCTGATTTTTCAGGAATTCGACTGTCATGCCCGCTGAGACCGTCCAGCTCTCTGGGCTCGCAAGACGGCTCGTTGACGATGGCATTCTGAGCGCCGAGCGCGCCCAGGCTGCGACCGAAGAAGCGCGCAAGTCGCAGGTCCCTTTCGTCACGTTCCTCGTCAGGAGCGGCGCTGCGAACGCGCAGGCGATTGCCCTTTCGGCCTCCGAGGAGTTCGGCGTTCCGGTCCTGGACCTGTCGGCATTCGATATTGAGGCGGTACCGAAGGAGCTGATCTACGAGCGCCTGGTTCGCCAGCACAACGCACTGCCGCTCGTCCGCCGCGGCGCACGACTGTACGTAGCAGTTTCAGATCCGACCAATCTTCAGGCGCTGGACGAGATCAAGTTTCAGACCGGCGTCAACACGGAACCAGTACTGGTCGAAGACAACAAGCTGACCGAGTTCATTGAGCGCGTGCTGTCGGCGCAGGAATCATCGCCCTTCGCAGGCCTGGATGACGATGGGCTCGAGGATCTGAATCTTGAGTCGTCGTCGAGCGACAAACGCAACGAAGACACCGGTAACTCCGCAGTCGACGACACGCCCATTGTGCGTTTCGTCAACAAGATGCTGCTCGACGCCATCAAAGGCGGCGCATCCGACATCCACTTCGAGCCCTACGAAAAAATCTACCGCGTGCGCTTCCGAACGGATGGCATCTTGTTCGAGGTCACACGGCCGCCGGTCAGCATCGGCTCGCGACTCGCAGCGCGTCTGAAGGTCATGTCTGAGATGGACATCTCCGAACGCCGGATGCCGCAGGACGGGCGCATCCGGATGAAGCTGTCCAAGACCCGAACCATCGACTTCCGTGTGAACACGCTGCCAACCCTCTGGGGCGAGAAGGTCGTACTGCGAATCCTCGATCCGTCCAGCGCCAAGATGGGCATCGACGAACTCGGCTATGAGCCCGAGCAGCGGCAGTTGTTCATGGATGCGTTGCATCAACCCCAGGGCATGGTGCTGGTGACGGGCCCGACGGGCAGCGGCAAGACCGTGTCGCTGTACACGGGGCTGAATATTCTCAACACCATCGAACGTAACATTGCGACCGCCGAGGACCCGGTCGAAATCAACCTGGAAGGCGTGAACCAGGTCAACGTGAACCATCGGGTGGGACTGAACTTCGCAACCGCGCTGCGATCGTTCCTGCGCCAGGACCCCGACGTAGTCATGGTCGGTGAGATTCGCGACCTTGAAACGGCCGAAATCTCCATCAAGGCTGCGCAGACCGGGCATATGGTGCTATCTACACTGCATACCAACAGCGCGGCGGAAACGCTGACCCGTTTGCGCAATATGGGTGTGCCCGCATTCAACCTGGCGACTTCGGTAAACCTAATCATTGCTCAACGACTTGCGCGCAGACTCTGTCCAAACTGCAAGAGGGCCATCGAGGTCCCGCACGAGGTGCTGGTCGCGGAAGGCTTCACGCCGGAGGACATTGCCGAAGGCCTTGTGATCTTCCACCCGAATCCAACAGGGTGCGCGAAGTGCAACCACGGCTATAAGGGGCGAGTGGGGATTTACGAGGTTGTGAAGATCACCAAGGAACTGTCGAATATCATCATGGAAGATGGCAACAGCATTGAGATTGCGCTGCAGGCTCGCAAGCAAGGGTTCAACGACCTGCGCCGCTCAGGGCTGATCAAGGTGAAGGCCGGTATGACCAGCCTGGCCGAAGTGAATCGCGTGACCATGGGCTGATGAAGCTCGGATTAGGACGATAGCGAGGATTGACCATGGCCGATACGGCGTTGTTTGTTTGGGAAGGCACCGACCGCCAGGGGCGTAAGACCAAAGGCGAAATCAGCAGCACCAATCAGCAGATCGCGCGGGCAGAACTGCGCAAGCAGGGCATCAACCCAAGCAAGGTCAACAAGAAGACACAAAGCCGCTTTTCGTTTGGTGGCGGTGTAAATGCGCAGGATATGTCGCTGTTCACGCGACAAATGGCCACCATGATGCGAGCGGGCGTACCACTGGTGCAGTCGTTCGACATCGTGTCCGATGGCGCCGACAAGCCCGCGCTGAAAGCACTGATCCGAGATATCCGCACCGACGTCGCTGCGGGTAACTCGTTCGCATCGTCAATTCGCAAGCACCCTAAGCAGTTCGACGACCTGTTCTGCAACCTGGTTGAGTCCGGCGAGCAGTCTGGCGCGCTCGAAACGATGCTCGACCGCATCGCCGCCTACAAAGAGAAGGCGGAGTCACTCAAGGGCAAGGTCAAGAAGGCGATGTTCTATCCAATCGCCGTACTGGTGATTGCCTTCGTGGTCTCGGCCATCCTACTGATCAAGGTCGTGCCCCAGTTTCAGGTGATCTTCCAGAGCTTCGGCGCCGAACTCCCGGCATTTACGCAGATGGTCATCAATATCAGCAATGCGGCGCAGAAGTACTGGTTTCCGTTCCTGGTGTTGCTGTTGATCATCGGATCCGCGATTGGTGCGACCTACACCCGTTCGCCCAAGATGCGCGAAGCCGTGGACCGCATGTCGCTGAAGATTCCCGTCATTGGCGAGATTCTGGATAAGTCCGCAGTCGCGCGTTTCGCCCGAACGCTGTCGACCACGTTCGCCGCAGGTGTGCCACTGGTTGATGCCCTTGAGTCGGTTGCCGGCGCGACAGGCAACATCGTCTACGCCAATGCGACTCGTCGCGTGCGTGATGACGTCGCCAGCGGCCAGCAACTCAACTTCGCCATGCGCAACACGGGCGTGTTCCCGAACATGGTCATTCAGATGACGTCAATCGGCGAAGAGTCCGGCTCGTTGGACACCATGCTCGACAAGGCCGCCTCGTACTTCGAAGAGCAGGTCGACAATGCTGTGGATGCGCTGACCAGCCTGCTGGAGCCCATCATCATGGCCGTGCTCGGTGTGGTGATCGGCGGCCTGATCATTGCCATGTACCTTCCCATCTTCCAACTGGGTCAGGTGGTTGGTAAATAGCCAAACGCTTTTCGATTGGTGGTGGCTGATTGGCGCGGCGCTGGGACTGTGTATCGGTAGCTTCCTTAACGTAGTCGTCTACCGACTACCACGCATACTTGAACGAGATATGCGGAAGGAAGCCAACGACGTGCTGGCCTACGAGCCAGCGGTCGAACCCGCGCCGGAGAAATTCGGTCTGTCACTACCACGGTCGGCCTGCCCGACCTGCGGGCGCGCCATCACGGCGAAAGAAAACCTACCCATCATCAGCTGGCTTGTTCTGCGCGGACGATGCGCGGGATGCAAGTCGCCCATCTCTGCGCGCTATCCAATCGTGGAGCTTGCGACTGCGGTGATGACGGTCGTGACACTGGCAGTCTTCGGCATGAACCCCGCAGGCTACGCTGCAGTGCTGCTTACGTGGTGCCTGATTCCGCTGGCGCTCATCGATGCTGATACTTACTACCTTCCGGACAGCCTCACGCTTCCGTTGATCTGGGCCGGGCTGCTGCTCAACACCCAGGCCATCCTGAGCTCGCTCGATTCGGCTGTGTGGGGCGCTGTTGCTGGCTACCTGTCGCTCTGGTCCGTGTACTGGTTGTTCAAGCTCGCAACCGGCAAAGAAGGCATGGGCTACGGTGACTTCAAGCTGCTTGCCGCCTTGGGTGCGTGGCTGGGTTGGCAGAGTCTGCCGTCCATCATCATCCTGTCTGCGTTTGTCGGTGCCGCTTTCGGCCTGGCGCTGATCGCGTTTGCCGGGCGTGATCGTGCGCGGCCCATTCCATTCGGTCCGTACCTCGCTGCTGCCGGTTGGATCACATTGCTCTGGGGCGAAGATATCCGTGGGATGTACTTCGGCATGCTCGGCCACTGATCGAAGACTCGACGAAAAGCATGTCAGCTGCAGCCCACCAAACCAAACTCGTCGTCATGTTGACGGGCGGCATTGGCAGCGGAAAAACCACGGTTTCTGACCGCTTCGCAAGAATCGGCATCGACGTTGTCGACAGTGATATCGCTGCGCGAACGATCATGGAGCCAGGCAAGCCAGCGTATGAATCTGTGGTCGCTCGCTTCGGTCAATCCGTACTGCTGGCAGACGCGTCGATCAATCGCGCAGAACTGCGCAAACGTGTCTTCAGCGATCCCGAGCACCGGCGCTGGCTGGAGTTGCTCACGCATCCGCTCATCGGTATCGAACTGCAACAAGGCGTAAACGCTGCTCGACCGCCTTACTGCATCCTGGTCGTGCCGCTATTCAATCCCAAGCGCAAACACCCGCTGGCTACCCGTGTGCTGGTGGTCGACACGCCTGAGCTTGCGCAGATCAAGCGCACCATGGCGCGCGACGCCAACAGTGAAGCGCAGGTGCGCGCGATCATGGCGGCACAGGCTCGGCGAGAGGACAGGCTGGCCGGCGCAGATGACGTGATCCTCAATCACGGCAGCATTGCTGATCTGGACGAGCAGGTCACCGCTCTGGATGAGCAGTACCGAGTGATTGCGGCTGGCCCGCAATAGCAGACCAGCCTGACACGCGAGCGAACTCTCAGTCGCCGTGATCAGGTCCGATACTCCGCATTGATCTTCACGTAGTCGTAGGAAAAATCGCAGGTCCAAACCCGGTCCTTGCCATGACCGCGACTCAGATCAACCTGCACGCGGTACTCGGGCTGCGCCATCACCCGCGCGCCTTCAGCTTCGCTGTACTCAGTGCTGAGCATGCCGCCTCGCGCTACGCAGACATCGTCCAGAAACAAGCTGACCCCACGCGTATCGAGTTCCGCAACGCCAGCGCGACCAATTGCCATGCAGAAGCGCCCCCAGTTCGGGTCGCCCGCAAACATCGCAGTCTTGATCAATGGTGATTCAGCAATCGTGAAGGCAACACGGCTGGCCTCCTCGTCATCACGCGCACCGATCACGTCGATCGTCACGAATCGCGTTGCACCTTCGCCGTCACGCGCGATGGACTGTGCAAGCTCAGCGCACAGCGCGAGCAGGCTGTCGCGAAGCACAAGATAGTTCGGGTCAGTCTCCGATGTGATCGGTGCGGCGCCGGCCTTGCCGGTCGCCATGACAATGAACGAATCGTTGGTGCTCGTATCGCCATCGATGGTGACTCGATTGAAGCTGCGGTCGGCGAGCCAGCGTGTGAGACGCTGCAGCAGCAGCACATCAACAGTGGCGTCCGTTGCAACATAGGCAAGCATCGTTGCCATGTCGGGCTTGATCATTCCGGCGCCTTTGCACATCCCGGTCGCCGCGCACTGCACGCCGCCCAGCGCGAAGCGCTTCGAGCGCGCCTTTGCGACAGTGTCAGTCGTCATGATTGCGTGAGCGGCACGCAGCCAGGCTTCGGCATCCAGCGCCGCGATCGCAGCAGGTACCGCGTCACACATCTGCGCCACCGGCAAACGCACCCCGATAACGCCCGTAGAAAATGGCAACACCTGCTCCTTGCGACAGCCAAGCGCTTTCGCCACCGCGGCGCAGATCGTGAGCGCATCCTCGTGGCCAGGTTCGCCCGTTGCAGCGTTTGCATTGCCACTGTTGATCACAAGCGCGCGGATGTCGCCTTCACGCAGATGTATCTCACAAATGCGCACAGGGGCTGCGCGAAATGCGCTGCGTGTGAACACCCCTGCAGTCGCAGCGCCTGAGTCCAACGCGATCACCAGCAGGTCATCACGATCCGCGCGCTTGATGCGCGCGCACGTTGCACCGAGGCGAACACCGCCAACGACCTGAAGATCAGCAGGTGGTGCGAGATTGACTGCCATCACAAGGCTCCATTCAGGATAGACGTGCTGACCGTTGCATTGCGCCAGCGAAGTGAACGCAATCCCGGCCCAACTAAACTCCGCAGGGCAATGTTGTCAGACCGCGCGCCCGTGGCACTGCTTGTACTTCTTGCCCGAGCCGCATGGGCAGGGTTCATTGCGCCCTACTTTCGGCGCATCGCGCGTGTAGGGTGCCGGCCGGCTGTCGTCGACCATTTCTTCCGGCGGCGCTTCACCGACCAGCGGCTCATTCACATCAGGGTGATTGAACTGCAGCAGACGTGCCTGCGCCTCGCGTCTGAGACGCTCAGCCTCCTCTGCCTCTTCCTGGGCCTGAATCTGCAACGGCACACGACATAGCACACGCACGACATTGCGCTTGACGTTGACCAGCAGCGCCTGGAACAGCTCGAACGCTTCCCGCTTGTACTCCTGCTTGGGTTGTTTCTGCGCGTAAGCGCGCAGGTGAATACCCTGGCGCAGGTGATCCATGGTCGCAAGATGCTCTTTCCACAACTGATCCAGTACCTGCAGCATCACGCGCTTTTCGACCATACGAAGATCCGGCCCAAGCTGCACTTCGATTTGTCGGTACTCGTCGTCGATCTGCTGGCGGATACGTGCGCGCAGTTTCGGTTCAGTGAGGCCGTGGTCCTCTTCCAGCAGCGTCCGCAGCGGCTGACGTGAACCGAACTCATCGAACAATGCCGTCTCCAGCCCCGCGACGTTCCACTGCTCCTCGAGCGAGTTCTCGGGGATGTGCTCGCTGATCACCACATCGACGACATCGTCACGCATCGCGTCGATGGTGGCGGAGATATCGTCGGCGTCCATCAGCTCATTGCGCTGCCGGTAGATGATCTGCCGTTGATCGTTGGCCACGTCGTCGTATTCGAGCAGGTTCTTCCGCATGTCGAAGTTGTGCTGCTCGACCTTGCGCTGCGCACGTTCGATGGCATTGGTCACCATGCGGTGCTCGATCGCTTCGCCCTGCTCCATGCCGAGCCGCTTCATCAAGCCACGCACGCTGTCATTGGCGAAGATGCGCATGAGGTTGTCTTCCATCGAAAGATAGAAGCGTGAAGAACCGGCATCACCCTGACGGCCCGCACGGCCACGCAGCTGATTATCGATACGCCGCGAGTCGTGCCGCTCAGTACCGATGATGTGCAATCCACCAGACGCGACAACTGCGTCGTGGCGCGCCTGCCATGCGTCGTTCACTACCTTGATCTGTTCCGGCGTCGGCGCATCCATCGCTTCAAGTTCAACTTCGAGGTTGCCTCCCAGCACGATGTCGGTACCACGCCCTGCCATGTTCGTGGCAATCGTCACCACGCCAGGCCGACCCGCCTGCGCGATGATCTCGGCCTCGCGTTCGTGGAACTTCGCGTTCAACACGCTGTGTTCGATCTTGCGTTTCGCCAGCTCGCCGGACAACAGCTCCGACGATTCGACCGACGCGGTACCCACGAGCACCGGGCGATCGAGTGCGCGGCATTCTTCAATGTCGGCCACGATCGCGTCGTACTTTTCCTGGATCGTGAGATACACGAGATCGTTGTGATCTTCTCGCACCATGCCCCGATGGGTCGGGATGATCACCACATCCAGAGCATAGATCTGCCGGAACTCGAACGCCTCGGTGTCGGCCGTGCCGGTCATCCCCGCCAGCTTCGAGTACAGGCGGAAGTAGTTCTGAAACGTGGTCGACGCGTAGGTTTGTGTTTCGCGTTGGATAGGCAGACGTTCCTTTGCCTCGATCGCCTGATGCAGGCCTTCCGACCAACGCCGCCCCGGCATCACGCGGCCTGTATGTTCGTCGACGATCAGAATCGCATTGTTCTGAATAATGTAATCGACGTCGCGCTTGAATAGAACGTGTGCCCGAAGCGCTGCCTGAACGTGATGCAGCAGCGGCAGGTTGATGGCTGCATACAAGCTGTCGTTGTCGTTCAACAGTCCGATACGCGTCAGTTCCTCCTCGACGCGTTGATGGCCACCGTCGGTCAGTTCTACCGAGCGGTTTTTCTCGTCCAGGGTGTAGTCGCCCGGATCACCGATCTGCTCAGGATCGTTGTCTCGATACTTCTGCAGACGCAGCCCCGGGATCAGCGCGTCGATCTTGCGATAGAGATCCGTGCTCTCCTCGGCGGGGCCCGAAATGATCAGCGGCGTTCGCGCCTCGTCGATCAGAATGGAATCGACTTCGTCGATGATGGCGTAGTGCATGCGTCGCTGCATACGATCCTGTGGCGTGAACGCCATGTTGTCGCGCAGGTAGTCGAAGCCGAATTCGTTGTTGGTGCCGTAGGTGATGTCTGCCGCGTACGCTTCCTGCTTCTCTGCATACGGCTGTTGCGATTGGATGACGCCCACACTCAGTCCCAGCGCGCGATAGATCGGCCCCATCCACTCCGAGTCTCGACGCGCGAGGTAGTCGTTCACCGTGACCACGTGCACGCCGTGCGCGGGCAAGGCATTCAAGTAGGCCGACAGCGTGGCCACCAGCGTTTTGCCTTCGCCGGTACGCATCTCAACGATCTTGCCTTCGTGCAGGGTCATTCCGCCCATGAGCTGCACGTCGTAGTGCCGCTTGTTCACACTTCGGCGCGCCGCTTCACGGACTGCAGCAAACGCCTCCGGCAGCAGGCTGTCCAGCGCGGCACCATCGGCCAACCGCTTGCGGAGCTTCGGCGTCAGATCTGCGAGCTCCGCGTCCGACAACGCCGTCATTTTCGGCTCAAGCGCGTTGATCGCGCCGACAGCGCGCGCGAGGCGCCGGACCTCCCGCGCATTCTTGGTACCGAACAGTTTCTTGAGGAAATCGCCAATCATGTGAGGTCAGATGGCAAAAGGTCGGGCATCTTACCTCATCGCATTTGCCCAGCAGCCAAGCGCCACCACCAAGATGTAACGTGCCGCCACGATCATGAACATGCAGTCCGACGACGACCCCGGCCCAAGGCGCGGGGGAGTTCGCACCACCGACCAGATCGCAAACTATGCGGACAGCCCAGTCACGCGTTTGTGGCGAGCGTCCATTCGCCTCGAACGGCTGACCATCTGTGTGCGCGCGATACTCGACGCGGACCTCGCCATGCAGGTGCAGGTGGGGTCGTTGCAAAGCGGCCGCCTGACGTTGCTGGTCAGCTCTGCAGGTTGGGCCACCAGGCTGCGTCTGGCCGCTGGCGATCTGCAGCGCCAGCTGTCGGAGCTTCCAGAATTCCATCCGCTTCAGACAATCAAGGTGCGCGTGCTGAAGTGGCAGGGCAACGCCGCAGCAGACGTGGATTAGCCGGCCGCAGAAGCGACGGGCGTGTCATCCAACGCGAGCCTCGCGCCTGCCACCACCTCGAATGCATCGGGCTGCGCCAACAGCTGTCGAACCAGAAGATTGTTCAAGCTGTGGCCGGACTTGTAGCCTTCGAAGTGGCCGATCAAAGGCATGCCTATGAGCATCAGGTCGCCGATGGCATCCAACACCTTGTGCTTGACGAACTCGTCCTCCTGGCGCAGCCCACCTTCGTTGAGCACCTGGTTTTCGCCCACCGCGACGACATTCTCAAAGCCTGCACCGAGCGCAAGCTTCAGTGCACGCAGCCGATCAAAGTCCTCCATGAAGCCGAACGTGCGCGCCCAACTGACTTCCGCGGCGAAAGTCGTTGGATTCACATCAATGTGCGCGTGCTTCGGGTGGCTGTGAAACACCGGGTGATCGTAGAGCAAGGTGTAGCTGACACTGAACCCAGCCCCAGGCGAGATTCTCGCTCTGGCGTCGCCATGCCAGACCTCGACCGCGCGCAGCACACGCAGATACCGGCGCGGCGCAGGCAATTCAATTGAACCCGCCGACTGCAGCGCCAGCACGAACGGCTCGGCACTGCCGTCCATCACGGGCACTTCGGGGCCATTCAGTTCAACCAGCACGTTGTCGATCTGCAAGCCGGACAGCGCCGCGAGCAGGTGTTCGACCGTCGCTACTTTCGCCGCGTCATTCTGAAGAGTGGTGGCAAGCTGCGTGTCCACCACATTACTTGCATGTGCGCGAACACACGCCGCAGGTTGCAGGTCAACGCGGCAGAACACGATGCCGCTGTCCGCGGGCGCTTCGCGCAACACAAGATCGACGGGCTGGCCACTATGCAGCCCGACGCCACTCAGGCGGACGCTGCCTTTGATCGTGGTCTGATTCACACTCGATGCTCATGCAGGCGGAGAGTCAAAACCTATGACTTGTAAGCTGCGCAATTGCCCGGCGCTGTACGAGCACGGGCAATCGCAGCCAAGTCGCAGTCTCACCTAAGCAGAGCCTTGCTTCCAGCAGCGCTTCCAGCAGGACCGGCAGCTTCCGCCGTATGCGCCGCCGGGTTCCCGACAGCGCGCCGCCGGATGCGCCGCTGGGTTCCCGACTGCGGGCACGCAGCGCCGATCCCCTTGTTGCTCAGTCTGCCTGTCGACGCAGGAATGCTGGAATGTCCAGGTAAGTGAGGTCTGACGATCCTGCTCCTGCCGCGCCTTGCGCGCTGCTGCCTGGCACGCTGGAAACCGACGGCGTCATTCGCACCCTTGGCGCTACCCGCGAAATTGCCGGCTTGTCGTATTTTCCGTAGTCCGTATCCAGCACTTTCTCCGGAATCGGATTTGCGGCGACACGTACACGCGTCTCAGACGCGCGCACTGGCGCTTCCTCCATTGCCATCTGGCCGATGCCCGTCGCAACCACAGTCACCCGCAGTTCGTCCGACATCTCCGGGTCGATCACCGTACCCACCACCACTGTCGCACTTGGCGACGCAATGGCCTCGATCGTCTCACCTACTTCCTCGAACTCGCCCAAGGAAAGATCCGGGCCTGCGGTCACGTTGACCAGAATGCCACGCGCGCCGCTGAGGTCGATGTCTTCCAAAAGCGGACTGTGAATTGCCGCTTCCGCCGCAATGCGCGCACGGTTCTCGCCACTTGCGCGTCCGGTGCCCATCATCGCGATGCCCATTTCCGACATCACCGTGCGGACGTCCGCAAAGTCCACGTTGATGACGCCTGGACGAATGATCAGGTCCGCGATGCCCTGCACTGCGCCCAGCAATACGTCATTCGCTGCCGCGAACGCGTCGAGCATGGTGGTGCGCTCGCCAAGCACCTGCAGCAGTTTCTGGTTCGGAATCGTGATGAGCGAATCGACGTGCTGAACCAGTTCAGCGATGCCAGCGTCGGCTTGACGGCTGCGCTTCTCGAATCGAAACGGCTTGGTCACGACAGCAACCGTGAGAATCCCAAGCTCCTTGGCAATCTCGGCCACGATCGGTGCAGCCCCGGTGCCCGTACCACCGCCCATGCCCGCTGTAATGAACACCATGTCCGCGCCCTGCAGCACGGCGGAGATGCGCTCACGGTCATCGATTGCCGCCTGCCGACCGACATTCGGATCGGCACCCGCACCGAGCCCCTTGGTCAGACTGCCGCCGATCTGCAGTTGGGTCTTCGCCTCAATGCCCTTCAATGCCTGCGCATCTGTGTTTGCGGCAATGAACTCAACGCCCTGAACATTGTTGCGGACCATGTGCTGCACCGCGTTACCGCCCGCACCACCGACGCCAATGACTTTGATGACCGCTGACTGCGGCTCGTTATCAACCAGCTCAAACATATTGTTATCTCCTCGGCCAGAGTTCATTCGTTCAATCCAATCCAGGACTTCACTCGCTTGATGAACGAAGTCGTCGTCGTTGTCGGCGTCCCGCGCAACTGCTCGCGCGAATGCCCGTAGAGCAACAGGCCTACCGCTGTTGCGTACGCGGGATTGCGGACGATGTCCGACAGCCCCGCGATGTTCCGTGGTGTGCCCAGTGTGACGGGCATGTGAAAGATGGATTCCGCGAGCTCGACCACGCCTTCGATCTTCGCGGAGCCGCCGGTGAGCACGATGCCCGCAGGCAACATGTCTTCGAAGCCGCTGCGGCGGAGCTCTGCCTGAACCAGTGTGAAGAGTTCGTCGTACCGAGGTTCGACCACCTCAGCCAGCGCCTGGCGCGAAAGCGACCGGGGCAGTCTATCTCCGACACCCGGGACCTTGATCGTCTCGTCGGCGCGCGCCAGCTGAGTCAATGCGCAGGCGTATTTGATCTTCAATTCCTCGGCATGCTGCGTCGGTGTACGGAGCGCCATCGCAATATCGTTGGTGACTTGGTCACCTGCGATCGGGATGACCGCAGTGTGCCGTATCGCGCCGCCGGTGAAAACAGCAATGTCGGTAGTTCCACCACCAATATCGATCAAACACACACCGAGTTCGCGTTCATCGTCCGACAACACGGCGTAGCTCGACGCAAGCTGCTCAAGAATGATTTCCTGTACTTCAAGGTCACAACGCTCGACACACTTCTCAATGTTCTGCGCCGCATTGATCGCGCAGGTCACGAGGTGCACCTTCGCCTCCAGCCGTACACCCGACATGCCTATCGGCTCGCGGATGCCCTCGTGGTTGTCGACGAGATATTCCTGAGGCAAGACATGCAACACGCGCTGATCGGCCGGAATTGCAACAGCCTGCGCAGCGTCCAGCACACGCTCAACGTCCTGCTCACCCACCTCGCGATCACGAATCGCCACGATGCCATGGGAGTTGAGGCTACGGATGTGGCTGCCGGCGATGCCTGCATAGACTGTGCGAATTTCGCAGCCCGCCATCAGCTCCGCTTCTTCAATGGCACGTTGGATCGACTGCACGGTCGACTCAATGTTCACGACAACGCCCTTCTTCAGACCGCGCGAGCGCTGCGAGCCGATACCGATCACCTCAAGCTCGCCTTCGTCAGTCACCTGCGCAACCATCGCGACGACTTTCGATGTCCCGATGTCGAGCCCGACGATCTGCCGGCCGCCGCCGTCACCCGTACGCTGCAGTCGATCGCCGAGTTTCCAGTCCATTTTCACTGTGTACCTGCTACGGCCAGAGCCATGTGTTGTTGTTTGTCCGCGTTGATGCCCGCCAGGGCCGCGCCGTTTGGTTGGGTGATCTGTTGAGCGTGTTGTTGGCTGCCCCGCTGGGCGTTCGCCGATGAATCGCCTGGCGTGGCCGCCGTACCGTCTGGCGCATGCCATGCAACCGCGACACCATTTGCGTAACGCGCATCGACACGCTCGATGCGGTCGCGCTCGGCGGCAAGGTGCCGCGCATACAAGTCAACGACCCGACGTGCCCGATCCAGAACGTCGCTGTTGCCCAGCAACACTTCGATCTGGCCATCGAGCACCATGCTCCAGTTACCCTTCTCGTCTTGTCCGGTGCGCGTGACCAGTAGTCCGGCGGGCCCGAAGATCTCGCGCAGCACACGGTAGTGCCGCACCACTTCTACGGCAGAGTCAGGCGGCCCGAACAGATTTGGCAGGTCGGGCTGAATTCGCTGGCCGACATAACGGAACGCGCGACCGTCGTCACCCAGCAGGCCGTTGCTGTTCCAACGGGCAATCGGGACAGAGTGCGCAAGCGCAACCTCGATACGATCGGGCCACACGCGACGAACACTCACGCTGCGGGTCCAACCGAGCGCCTGAAGACCCTCGACGATGGCGTGCGCATCTACAGACAACACGCCACCCTTGAGGCTCTTGTTCACCACCGCCTCAACCTGCGCGCGCTCGGCCGGATCGACTTCACCATCGATGAACACGCGGGTCACCGGATGATCCAACGCAGCGTAACTGTATGTGCCGCCCCACACGATCGCCGCAATCGTTCCGGAACCAAGCAGCGCACGCAGTGTGCTGCGCAATGCATGCGCACCTATGAAAGGTTGTCGTTCAACGACGCGCGGTTTCGTGGCGCTACGCACAGGAGTTTTCATGGGGCTCATGACTGCCTGCCTGTCGCTCATGGCTGCATGTCCTTGAGCTGCTGCGATACCGCCGACACGTTGCCGGCGCCTTGAGTGATGACGATGTCGCCGTCGCGGGCAACCCGCGCCAGCAATTCGGGAACCTCGGCAAGGCTTCCGCAGTACAGCGGCGCATTCAGCCCGCGCTGACGAATCGCCGCCGCTACCGAGTGCGCGTCGGCCCCAGCAATCACTGGCTCGCCAGCGCTGTAAACGTCTAGAAGCAGCAGCAGGTCCACCTGCGACAGCACCGCGACGAAGTCATCGAAAAGATCCCGCGTGCGCGTGTAGCGGTGCAGCTGATACACCATCGCAATGCGGCGCCCGGGCCAGACAGACCGTGCCGCATCGATCACTGCACGCACTTCAGTCGGGTGGTGGCCGTAATCATCGACCAGCGTCACCGTGCTGGCGCCCAAGCGAACGTGCTCAGTCACGTCGAAGCGGCGGCCGACGCCCGCGTAGTGCCCGAGCCCGGTCTGAATGGCGGCGTCATCGAGGCCTTCATCGGTGGCAATCGCTACAACGGCCAGCGCATTCAGCACATTGTGGCGGCCCGGAAGATTGAGGCTGACGGACAACGCAGCATGTGGCGCAGGACGCTGTACCTGAAAGTGGGTGCGCAGTCCGTCAACCCGAACATCGCATGCTCGATAGCTGGCCGTGTCGGCGAAACCGTAGGTCAACACAGGCCGGCCGATGCGCGGCAACAGCGCGCAGACATTCGCATCGTCGACACACGCGACCAGCACACCGTAGAACGGCAATCGATGCACGAACTCCACGAACGCATCGAACAACTGGGACAAATCACCGCCGTACGTGCCCATGTGGTCACGATCAATATTCGTAATCACCGCTGCCATCGGCTGTAGATAAAGGAAGGACGCGTCGCTCTCGTCGGCTTCGACCACAATCACGTTGCCAGCACCCAGACGGGCATTCGCATCCGCACTCTTCACCAGACCACCCACAACAAAGGTGGGATCCGCGCCTGCAGCGCGAAACACCTCAGTGATCATGCATGTGGTCGTGGTCTTGCCATGGGTGCCCGCCACAGCAATGCCGTGCCTGTAGCGCATCAACTCGCCCAACATCTCGGCACGTGGCACAACTGGCAGCTGACGCGTGCGCGCTTCGAGCAGTTCAGGGTTATCTGCCGGTACCGCAGTCGACACGACCACCGCATCCGCGCCATGCACCTGCGCTCGTGCGTGGCCGATGAATATCTGCGCACCAAGCCGTCCCAGTCGCTCCGTGGAGACCCCCGCGTGCTGGTCCGATCCGGACACTTCGTACCCTTGCGTCAGCAGCACTTCCGCAATGCCGCACATTCCACTGCCACCGATGCCGATGAAGTGCACGCGGTTGATGCGACGCATGCGTGCGGGCGCGCGAACGCTCTCGGGCGTCTGCGACCGGGTTGTCATATCAGCGCCCACGTTGTGTTCGCTCCGGCGGATATGTGAGTTCCCAGTGCACGCGCATCGTCAGGCCGATCAACAATCCGGAAAACACCAGGCTATTGCCGCCGTAGCTGATGAACGGCAGTGTCAAACCCTTGGTCGGCAGCAGACCCGTGTTAACACCGACGTTGATCAGCGTTTGAACGCTGAGCAGCGTACCTACCCCGTATGCCACGTAGGCACCAAAGCGATGGCCGCGAAGTTCCGCGCGCCGACCCAGTACCAACATGCGGACAGCGATGGCCAGCAACAATGCGAAGACGATCGTGGCGCCGACCATGCCAGTCTCTTCGGCAATCACAGCGAACAGGAAGTCGTTGTGCGCTTCCGGCAGGTAGAACAGTTTCTGCACGCTGTCACCGAGGCCAAGCCCGAACCACTCGCCGCGACCGAATGCGATGAGCGCCTGCGTCAATTGATAACCGCCGCTGAACTGCTCGGGCCACGGATCGCGGAACGTGCCAAGCCGGGCCATGCGATATGGCTGAAGCAGAATCAATGCAACGATGGCGCCAGTACCAAGCACAATCAGCACACTCAGATGCGAACCGCGCGCACCCGCAAGCAGCAACACGCCAAATGTCGTCGCGGCCAACACCACTGCGGTGCCAAAGTCCGGCTCGACAAGCAGCAGCACGCCAGTGCCCGTCAATGCCAGCAAAATTCGACCGACTTGTCGCAAGCTGCCGATTTCCTTGTGTGTCAACGCAAGGTGGCGCGCAAGGAACACAATGAATGCCACCTTCATGAACTCGGACGGTTGAATGGTGAAGGCGCGGAAATCAAGCCAGCGACTAGCGCCATTCACACGCTTGCCGATCCCGTGCACCAGCACCAGTACCAGTAACAGCACACCAATCAGAAACAGCAGCCGTCCGTACTTCTGCCAGCGGGACAGCGGCACCATCAATGCGAGAAACGCCATCAACACCGCGCCTGACCCTGCAATCGCCTGGCGAATCACAAATCCGAACGCGCTTGCCGGGTGCTCGAGCGATGCGATCTCCATCGACGCGGACCCGACCATTGCCACGCCGATCAGCAGCACGACCAGCCAGAGCGCGAGCCCCGTGGTATCGATGCCCGATGTTGCGGTCATGGGCCTCATGCACCGATCTCCCTGACCAGTGCTGTAACCGCTGCGGCGAAACAGTCGCCGCGCTCCTCAAAGTTCTTGAACTGATCGAGGCTGGCGCACGCAGGCGCAAGCAAAACGCAATCACCGGGTTCGGCCAGCTCGAAACCGGCACGAACGGCGCGCTGCAATACACCTGCAGCATGGACCGGCAGTCTGCCGGCAATGGCCGACGCAATCCGATCGCCGTCACGACCGATGGTAACGACTGCACGCACCGAACCTGGAAGGGCTGCGGCCAGATCAGAAAAATCAGAGCCCTTGCCATCGCCACCCGCAATCAGAACGATGCGACCGGATATCGCACCACCCACGCCGGCAAGTGCAGCCAATGCAGCGCCTTCATTAGTGGCCTTCGAATCATTGATGAACTCGACACCGCGCAGTGTCGCGACGCTCTGGCAGCGATGCGGCAGACCCGCGAATGTTGTGAGCGCCGGCAGTACACGCGGAATCTCTATACCGAAGGCATGCGCAAGCGCCAACGCGGCCAGCACATTGGCTTCGTTGTGCGTACCACGAAGCCGCAACGCATTCGCAGCGACGAGCGTCGCATTGCCGAGCAACAGCTGGCGCATACCCTGAACATCCGCAATGCCGAACTGATCATCGCCGGGTGCATCAAGTCCAAAGGAAACCGCAGCAGCAGCCGGTGCATGTAGCGGGCGCGTCGCAGTGTCATCGCGATTGAACACACAATGCTGTGTGCCTGCGTAGATCCGGCGTTTGGATTCCGCATAGGCAGCGATGTCGCCGTACCGATCAAGGTGATCAGGCGAAACATTCAGCACCGTCGCCGCGAAGCACTGCAGCTCGTGCGTGATGTCCAGCTGAAAGCTGGACAGCTCAAGCACATAGCACTGCACAGCGTCATCGAGCAACGCCAGCGCCGGCGTGCCCAGATTACCGCCCACGGCAACGCGAACGCCGGCAGCAGCCAGCAACTCGCCCATAAGTACGGTGACGGTGCTTTTTCCATTGGTGCCCGTGATGCCGATGACGGGTGCGCGCGCCACACGAGCAAACAGATCGATGTCGGACAGCACAGGCACACCACGCGCACGCGCGTCTGCCGTGATCTGTTCAAGCCCCGCTATGCCTGGGCTCGCGACGATGCAACTTGCTGCATTGATCACGCCTGCATCGAATGCGCCGAGATGCTGCTCGACCTCGGGACAGGCTTTGGCAATCTCGGCTGCAAAGGGCGGCTGGGCACGAGAATCCATCACCACCACCCGCGCCGATGGCGCAAGGTGACGCACAACCGACGCGCCTGTAATGCCGAGTCCGAGCACGAGAGTGAACGGCATTGTGTTCATGACGCGCGCCTCTTCAACGCGGCTTGCACTGCTGCGGCGTCCGAGAAGTCATGGCGTATTCCGCCAATCTCCTGATAGGTCTCGTGACCCTTACCCGCAATCAACACCACGTCGCCAGGCGCAGCAGCAACTACTGCGTCGGCGATCGCACGCGCACGGTCATGTTCCGCGCGCCACTCGGCGTGTTTCACCGCGCCCGGCTTGTCGAACAAAGCGGCATGATTGGCCACAGCGGGCTGATCGGTAAACGAACGCGCATCAGCGAATATCTGTTCCGGATCCTCAGAGCGCGGGTTGTCGTCCGTCAGTACAACGCAGTCGGCCAATCGGTCAGCAACGGCGGCCATCAGCGGCCGTTTGCCGCGATCGCGATCGCCACCACAGCCAAACACGCACCACAGTCGGCCGCGTGTCAGTGCCCGCAGTGCCGTGAGCGCCTTCTCCAGGCCGTCAGGCGTATGCGCATAGTCGACCACAACCAGTACATCGTCCGATGCGCCGAACCGCTGCATGCGCCCGGGTGCCGGCGTCAGCGTTGGCAGCACACGCTCGATGTCCGATAACTCAATGCCGAGTGCAAGTGCGGTCGCCACCACAGCCGTAAGATTGCTGGCATTGAAACGACCGATCAGCTGCGTATCGACCTGCAGCATGCCAACAGGCGTATGCATGTGGCCTGCGACGGTACCTGCAGAGACAGCACGTGACACAAAGCGGACGTCCGCGTCGATGCCGTTGCCTGTGCCATCGCCGTGTGCATCGATCGAGTAACCAAGCAGCCGCGGACCCTCGCACTTTGCCCAGCGGCGGCCCTGTTCGTCGTCCAGATTTATGACGCGGGCAGCGATGCCCGGCCAGGCAAGCAGGCGTTGCTTGGCCTCCGCGTAGGCCGCCATGCTGCCGTGGTAGTCCAAGTGATCGCGGGTGAGATTCGTGAACACGGCGACAGCGAATCGCAGGCCCGCGACACGCTGCTGATCCAACGCATGTGAGCTCACTTCCATGGCCGCCACGCGCGCGCCGCGCGCAACCATGTGCTTGAGTGTCTGATGGTTGGTCACCACATCTGCGGTCGTGAGCTGTCCGCCTTCGATGTGACCAGCAAACCCCGAGCCCAATGTGCCCAGTACACCGCAAGGCACGCCAACGCCCTCAAGCAACTGTGCAAGTAGCCAGGTGACCGTTGTCTTGCCGTTCGTACCCGTGACACCAACCAGCGACAACGCGGCCGATGGCATGCCAGCACAGCGATCCGCTATGTCTCCGACCATCACTCGCAAGCGCGGGATCTTCATGCATGGGATCGCCGCCGGGAATGGTCCGACAGCATCACCTTCAATCAGCGCGGCAATAGCCCCACGCGCGGCGGCTGCACCGACATACCGCGCACCATCGTCAGCTTGACCCTTCAGCGCAATGAACAGGTCGCCGGGTTGCACACGCCGGCTGTCCAATGCCACGCCGGACACTGCCAGATCGACAAAGGCGCGTGGCAGTTGCGCTGCGCTGGGTGCCGGCAGCAGATGCGCAAGGCGGAGTGAGGTCGCGACCATCAGATCGTGCCCCCCCAATCCTGAATGTCGCCGTCCGGTGGTACTTCAAGCAGCCGCAGCGCTTGTGCAGCAACCCGCCCGAACACTGGCGCTGCGATGTCGCCGCCACCAAAGCGCGCGCCAGACGGGTCATCGACAATAATGACAACCACGATGCGTGGCGCTGTTGCGGGCGCAAAGCCAGCAAAGAACGCAACGTGCCGATCGTCCACGTAACGGCCATTGGCCCCGACCTTGCGCGCCGTGCCGGTCTTTCCTGCGATCCGATAACCCGGCACACGGGCCTTCGGCGCAGTTCCACCCACGCCGACTACGCCTTCGAGCATGCGGGCGATCTGTGCGGCAACCCTCGCATCAACCACACGCACACCATCCGGGACATGCGCTCGGCGCACGACAGACACAGGACGCAGTATTCCACCCGCTGCGAACACCGAGTACGCGCGCGCCAACTGCAGCGGTGTAGCCGTGAAGCCGTATCCGTAGGCAAGCGTTGCCCGCACGAGTGGTAGCCGCGGATTGACGGGCAATGCACCTAACGCCTCACCAGGCAATTTGCAGCCGGTGCGTTCGGTCAATCCAACACGCTGCAGCACACTTGGCAGCGCCTGTTCACTCAGTTGCAATGCGACTTTGGTGATTCCGACCTGACTCGACTGGGCCAGAATCTGGCCCAACGACAAAACGCCCTTGTTGTGTGGATCTTTGATGGTTTTGTTGGCCACACGGATGTAGCCGGGGTTCGTGTCAATCAGCGTGTCCGTTCTGATGACGCCTGTCTCAAGGCCCGCTGTCATCGCAAACGGCTTGAGCGTTGAGCCCGGCTCGTACAGATCTGTGACCGCCTTGTTCCGCAGGGCTGCGGGACCTCCCGGCAGACGCCGATTCGGGTTGAACGAAGGCAGGTTGGCCATCGCAAGCACTTCAGCCGTGTTGGCGTCCAACATCACCAGCGACGCAGACTTCGCGCCTTGTTCGTTGACCGCGCGCTTCAGCTCCCTGTAGGCCATGTACTGCAGGCGTAGATCGATCGTCAGCGACAGGTCTTCGCCCGGTCGTTCAGCTGCTATGTACTCCAGATCACGAACAATTTTTCCGCGACGATCCTTGAGTACGCGTTTGCTGCCTTGCTCGCCACGCAGTTCGGTATTGAACGTCAGCTCAGCACCTTCAACACCGTGGTCATCAATATTCGTCAGACCGACAATGTGTGCAGCTATTTCGCCAGCAGGGTAGTAGCGCTTGTATTCGCGCCGAAAGTGCACGCCACCCAGTTTGCGCGCAGCAAGTTCTGCCTTCAGCGTGGCTGAATGCTCAGCGTCGACGCGGCGCGCGACATAGACGAACTCACGTTTGGCGTTATCAGCCAGGCGCTTCCGAAGTTGCGCGAGATCAAGCCCCAGTACCCTGGCAGTAATCGCAACAGCAAGTGGATCAAGCTCCGGCTTCGCCGTCGGATCAACCCACACGGAATCAACCGGCGTACTCACTGCCAGCGGCTCGCCGCGGCGGTCACGGATTACGCCACGCAGCGCCGAGCTGACTTCGGTGCGGACCGAGCGGGCTTCTCCTTGTTCGCGGAGGAAATCGCGGTCCGTGATGTTCAGATAGCTGATACGTGCGGCCGCCACCGTACCCATGCCCAGAATGCACGCAAGCATCAGCGTCAGGCGGGCACCGAAGCCGTACTTCATGGCAACACCAGTCGGGTTTCGTCGGCCGCAGGTACACGCATGCCAAGATCGACCATCGCGACCGTTTCAACATGGGAGTAGGACGAAAATGCGCCCTTCTCCAGCAGCAGCTGACCACGTTCGGAAAGCAGGTCGTCGCGCTGCTGAACGATCGCCTGCTGCGCGCGAAACACAGCGCGCATGCGCGCGGAGCAGTAGCTGACGGCCAGCGCTGTCACAGTGCAGAAGATCGCAAGCAACATGCACGCGCGCACCGATCTGTCGCCGGTCCACGCGCGCAACGCCTCGAATGGTGTCGGTGTGGTCATGCAACGCGCTCGACAACTCGAAGCACGGCACTTCGCGCGCGAGGATTCCGGGCCACTTCGTCGTCTGCGGCGCGTTGTGCACGACCGAGGGCGCGCAACGGCGCGCGCGCAGCGCGCGCGATCGGCAAGCGCGCGATCCGCGGATCCCGGTCCAACAACTCCGGCCGAAATGCCTGCTTGACACGACGATCTTCACCGGAGTGAAACGCGATGAACACTGCGCGACCGCCTACGCGAAGCACGTGCGGCAGTTGTCGGAGCAACGCATCAAGCTGCTGCAACTCTGCGTTGACTTGAATTCGCAACGCCTGAAAAACACGCGTTGCGGGGTGTTGATTTGCCGGCCATCGCGGATGTGCGACAGTCACAAGTTCCGCAAGCTGGCGCGTGGTCTCGATACGCGTTTCAGCACGAGCACGAACAATCGCGGCGGCAATTCGTCGGCTGTAACGCTCATCGCCAAACCTGAAAAAGCAGTCTGCAAGCTCAACTTCGCTCGCACTGTTCACAAACTCTGCCGCAGTCAATGCGCCACGCTGATCCATGCGCATATCGAGCGGGCCGTCGTGCAGGAAGCTCATGCCGCGCGCGGGATCGTCGAGTTGTGGCGATGAAACGCCAAGATCAACCAACAACGCATCAACAACGGAATCGCTAGCGCCGAGCACAGTGGCAAGCACATCGCTAAGCGTTGAATAGGCTGCGCGATGAATTTCGAAGCGAGCGTCAGCAAGCGCGAGTGAGCGCCCGATGCTGACAGCTTGTTCGTCCCAGTCCATCGCAATCACGCGCCCTCCAGCCCCAAGCAGATCTAGCAGTACTCGGGAATGGCCGCCTCGACCAAAGGTCGCATCAACAACAACTGCATCCGATGGCAATGACTGGAAAGCCGCCAAGACTTCCCGAGTCATAACCGGTTCGTGCTGCATGTTTAGATTCGATCCAGCAAAGCAACTCGTTCATGTCCCATCGACTGCAGATCCTCTGCCGCCTTACGTCGCCACTCGATGCGGCGAGCGTCCCAGTTCTCTTCGCTCCACAATTCGAATTTGTTACCTTGCCCAACCACTGCCACGCGCTTGTCCAACCCTGCGTACTCGCGCAAGTCAGACGGCAACAGCACGCGCCCACTACCGTCGATCTCAACCTCGGCGGCATGTCCCAACATCATTCGTTGCAACCGGCGGTAGCGCTCATCGATGTTCGGCAGGTCGTCCAACGCCGTTTCGATAGGCCGCCAAGCCGCTGCCGAATACAGGAGCAGGCATTGCTCGCGCAGATCGACCGTCACAACGACCACACTCCCGCCGTCGGTCTCCAGCGCCTCCCGGCAACGGCCCGGCAAGGTGATGCGACCTTTTGGATCGACAGCGGCTTTGATGCAGCCCTTGAGTACCAATTGCGCGCGCTCGCAAGTTGGGGTGCGTCAGGGAATGAAAGCACCGACCGACACAATTTGCCACTATCCCCCACTTTTCGCCACCAGTACCTGCCTGAAAATGATCAAAAAATCTACAGACGCAGATTGTGCCGTGGCCGGTGCGTATTTTTTGCACATGACGGAAAAAAAACTGCACATGGACGCACGGACGAACCGGCCGTCGCTGGCGGGCTCGCGCTGCGTTCACATGTCGGTAGATGAAGGCGGGAAGAGGCCAGAGGGCGACACAACCTCGCGCGCAATCGCCGCCCACTTTGGATGGGGCCAAGGACCCCATCCAAAGAAGGTGGAAAAAGTGCGGAGCCCGCCGATAAGCCGGGTTCTGTCGTGAGCAGTCATTCGTCTGGGATACGCGTCACCACGTACCTCGAGCGACCTACCCGGGTCCGACGCGGGCCGCGTCATAGGACCCCTATTTGGTCTTGCTCCGGGTGGGGTTTGCCTAGCCGCTCCGTGTTACCACGTGCGCGGTGCGCTCTTACCGCACCGTTTCACCCTTACCTGACGGTTTGCACCGAAGGCGGTTTATTTTCTGTTGCACTTTCCGTGGGCTCACGCCCCCCAGGAGTTACCTGGCACCCTGCCCTGTGGAGCCCGGACTTTCCTCCCTCGAACAAGTCGAGAGCGACTGCTTAGCTTGCTCCGCAGCCGCCATGCTAGCAGTGCTGCGGCGCCGAAAGGCCTTTTCTCCCGGTCGAGATTGCCCTTTGTCATTCCGCAGACGAAGTCGGGTCTCGCGCGGCAGAGCCTACCCTCAGCGCAATGTCATAGAGCTCGCCTCGCGACAGGCCTGTCAGCCGTGCAGCGAGGCGACTCGCCTGGCTCGGCGCAAGGTACTCAAGGCAGTGCCTCATGACCTGTTCCGGGTCCAGGCTTGCAGCCCCGACTTGTTCGACCCTGGGTACTGGCGCCATGACCAACACGAACTCGCCCAGCGTGGGGATACTGCCGTCGGCAAACTGCTGACAGATTGTGCTGAGGCTTCCACGAGCCAACTGTTCGTGAAGCTTCGTGAGTTCCCGGGCCACCAGCACCACCCGGTCGCCGCCCAAGGCTTCAGCCAACTCAAGCAACGTTTCGACAACCCGTCCCGGCGCTTCGAACAGAACGACTGCATGGGCGGCCGTGCGCCATGACGCGATGAGCGCTCTGCGAGCCCGACCATCCCTGGGAATGAAGCCCTCGAACATAAAGCGCGAGTTGTCCAACCCGGCAACCGACAACGCAGTCGTTACTGCACTGGCGCCTGGAATCGGCACCAACCGCACGCCGTGCGTATGGCAGGCATCAACCAACTGCTTTCCGGGATCGGAGAGACAGGGCGTACCTGCATCGCTAACCAGGGCAACTGACCGGCCCATCTGCACCTGCTCAATCAACGTCACAGCGACCTGAGCTTCGTTGTGTGCGTGATATGCCACCAGCCGCGTGTGAATACCGTGGCGCGTCAACAGCACGCGAGTACGTCTGGTATCCTCCGACGCCACGACGTCAACACTGCGCAACACCTCCAGCGCGCGCGCGCTCAGGTCACCTAGATGCCCAATGGGTGTTGCCACAACATAAACCACACCGGGATTCATCGTGCCGCTCCGTGCATTCAAGTCTGCGCGCAATTGCGCGCTGCGACTTCTGATCATGTCAGTTATCGCCCTCTGCACAAGCTGCACAGCGATGGACGCCAACCAGCGCGCTGAGGCGGCTGCTCAACGCGCAGCAGCAGAGCTGCTTGGCGATGCCGCCAAGCTGCGCTTCCCGGCCGCCGTCCCCGTTCTACTGCAACTTGCAGACGAAGCACGTACCGCAGGCGATCAGCCAAAAGCCCAAGCTGCTGTCGACCGTCTGCGCAGCTTCCCGCTAACGCATGTCGATCGCGCACGCGCTGAGCGCCTGGCCATCGCGCTGCTGCTGGACAGCCGGCAAGCCGCCTCCGCGTTGACCTTGATCGATGCACAACCCGCCCCGCCGACGTCCGCCGACCGCGGGCAACTCGGACAGCTTCGAGCGGCCGCATTGGAGCAGCTGCGAAGGCCGGCAGAGGCGTCGAAGGAGAGGGCCATCGTTCACACATTGATTCCCTCCCAAGCGCGCCCAGCGAATGCTCGTCAGCTGCTCGATGACCTGGGCAATCTTCCCCTTCAGCATCTGCTCGCATTGAAGAGCGATGATCGGGCGTTTCTGCCGTGGCTTGAGCTCGCAAACCTGCTCTACGGCGGCGATCCACTCGATCGTCAGATAGAACGCTACAAAACATGGGAAATGCGTTGGTCGAGCTTTGTGAGCCCCGCAGACCTTCCCGACGGCATTCGCGACATGCCGAAGCTCGATGCAACTCGCCCCGCGAAGATTGCACTGCTGCTTCCCGCGTCCGGCGCTCTGGCGCCCGCGGCTCGCGCAGTGCGCGACGGCTTCATGGCTGCGCTTCTCCGCGCAAGCGAGCGGCGTCCCGAAGTTGTTGCGATCGATGTCAGTACAGGCGGGGCACTGTCCGCCTACGACCAAGCCATCGCAGCGGGCGCGCAACTGGTCATCGGGCCAATTGACAAACAGGACGTTCAAAAACTGAGTACACGCGGCGCGTTGCCTGTTCCAGTGCTGGCGCTCAACTATCTGCCCGGCAAGTCTGGTGGCGTGAACGGCCTGTTTCAGTTCGGCCTCGCACCGGAAGACGAAGGGCGCGCGATTGCGGATCAGGCAAGACACCAAGGGCACGCAAACCTTCTGCTGCTGAGCACACCCTCCGATTGGGCAGTGCGTGCAAGCGGCACGCTGAAGGAGCGTTGGCATCAACTCGACGGGCACCTCCTACGAGAGGATGTGCTCAAAGACCTGCCGGCAATCGAGCGCAGAATGCATGACGCACGGCTTCTGGAAGACCCGGCGGCACGCCAAGCGGCGATCGTGGCAGCGCTGGGGCTTCCGTCGGAGTTCGATCAGCAATCGCGCAGCAAGATCGATGTGATCGTGCTGCTTGCACGTCCAAACGAGGCGGCAATCATCATGCCTCCACTCAGAGCCCAGTTCGCGAAAGAACTTCCCGTGTATGCAAGCTCGCACATGAACGGCGGCAGCGGGGCAGGCAGAACCGAACTCGCTGGCATCAAGTTCTGTGACTCACCCTGGCGAATCGCGGGTAACCCACTGCGTTCGACAATCGCACGACTGCAACCCGCTGTGAATGGAGAAAGCGCCAATCTGTACGCGCTGGGTGTAGACGCCTACTTTCTGCAGGATCGACTGACGCTGCTCGCTCGCAAGGGTACGCAACTGAATGGCGTCACGGGCCAGCTAACCCTCCTGCCGGGCAACAGAATCGGACGCGAGCCGGTCTGGGCGCGCTTTACCGCAAACGGGAGCGCACCAATCGAGTCAGGCGCTCAGTAGTGATTCGACGCTCGCCTGGCGAGACCGGCTCAAAGGCGGAGTGGATTGCAGGACAGCATCTCCAGTCGCTCGGCTTGCAGATCGTGGCGCAGAATTTCAGAACCAAAGCAGGCGAAATCGATCTCATCATGCGCCACGAAGACACGCTGGTATTCGTGGAGGTGCGCTACCGACGCACGGTCGAATTCGGACTCCCAGTCGAGACAATCTCGGCTGCAAAGCGTCGCAAGGTTGTAAGGGCCGCAGCGCACTACCTGACCACCCTGGTGACAATCCCGGATTGCCGATTCGATGTCATCACCTTGATCGGCGACACGCCAACGCCAGAGGCTTGCGAGTGGATACAGGGTGCATTCGATACAAGTGGCTCGGTTTGGAGAGGATAGACAGATGCGCAATCCAGCTCTTCTCGTAGCGGCCGTGCTTCTGCTGAGCAGCTGCAGTTGGTTCAGTCCGAACGATGAGTCAACCCGCACTGTGGGGACTGTTATCGATGACGAGACCGTCGAAGTCACCGTGCTGCGAGCAATTCAAGCGGCCAACCCGGCCCTGGGCGACGCGCACATCAACGTAAACAGCTATGGCGGCGTTGTGCTCCTGACCGGACAGGTAGGCGGTGAAAGCGATAAGCAGAGCGCAGAACAGGCGATCAAAGGGCTTCGGAAGGTCGAACGCGTCCACAACGAACTAGAGATCGCCGGTCCCTCCAGCTTCCTTGCCCGACAGAACGACAGTTGGTTAACCGCGAAGGTCAAGGCTCAACTCGTCGCCGATGACAGCGTCAACGCGGATCACTTCAAGGTGGTCACCGAGAACAGCGCTGTATTCCTGATGGGTCGTGTTTCGCGGGCCGAGAGCACCAAGGCCGTGGAAATCGCCAGCAACGTATTCGGCGTGCAACGGGTTGTGACCGTCTTCGACTTGATGGATTAGCTGTGCTGCGGGCACGCGACGCGACAGCGCGACGATGCGGGCAGCGAATGAACGCGACGCTACTTGACCACGCGAAGCCGTGGCTTGTTGTCGTCCGGCGCTGGCGGTGATGGCACGACAGTCTCGGGCTCGAACTCCATGCCTCTTCCGTTCTCTCGCGCGAAAATCGCTCGGACAGACCACACTGGCACCGAGACGCTGATCGAACGGCCAGAGAACCGGCCAGCAAATGTGATGTCTTCACTCCCGAGTTCCAGTCCGTGGACGGCTCTCGGTGCGACATTCAACACAATGCGGCTGTTTTCGGAATACTCACGCGGAACGTCGACACGCTCATCGGTCGTATCAACCACCAACTGCGGGGTCATTCCGTTGTCGATCATCCACTCGTACAAAGCCCTGATCAGGTAGGGCTTGGACGAGGTCATTCACGCATTTCGAGCTCAGCTTCGCTGAGGCTCGCTCGAAATGCATCGCGATCGAACACGCGTTGCATGTACCGCGTCAACGGCCGCGAAGCCCGCTCAGGAAGGTTGATACCCAGAAGCTTGAGCCGCCAGAGAATCGGCGCCACACAACAATCCACCAACGTGAATTCTTCGCTCATGAAGAACGGCTTCTCGTTGAAGATCGGTGCGAGGTTGATGAGGCTCTCGATGAATTCCTTTCGTGCCTTGGTTACCGCTGCTTCACGCCCCTTACCCGAAAGCAGAAGATCGACCTTGCTGCACCAGTCTTCACGAACCCGGAAAATCAGCAGTCGGCTCGTAGCTCGCGCAACTGGATAGACAGGCAGCAAAGGCGGATGCGGGAAGCGCTCGTCCAAGTACTCCATGATCACAGTCGATTCATACAACACGAGATCGCGATCGAGCAGTGTCGGGAGGCTGCTATATGGATTTACGCTGAGAATCTCCTCAGGGAGACTCTTGTCGTCGCAATCAACGACATCAACAGACACGCCCTTCTCGGCCAGCACCAGACGAACCCGGTGGCTGTAGTGATCGTGAGGGTTGGAAAAGAGCGTCATCGACGACCGTTTCGACGCAAGCGCGACGGCGTCGGTCCAGGCTCCTGGTTGATCACTCTTTTTCGGCTTGCTCACATTGTGCTCAGTGTTTGTGGTTCAAGAATTCACGCCCCAGCAGGAACGTGAACACATAGAGCACGACGAGAAACAGAATCACGTAGACCCCGATTCGCTGACGATCGAGTCGTGCCGGCTCGCCAACGTAGGTCAGAAAGTTAACGAGATCGCGCGCCGTAGCATCGAATTCCTCAGGCGTCATAGCGCCGCTTTTTGGCTCCAGCTCAAGAACATGCTCGGTCGGCACAAGGACCTTCTTTCCGGGCCGCAATGGGTCGCGTTGTTCGGCGCCATCGCTGGTGAGCTTCGGGCGCGGATACGTCCCAAGTCGCTGCACGCCCTGGAGCTCCTGCAGCACATTGGGCATACCGACGTTCTTGAACACGACATTGTTAACGCCGAACGGGCGCGATTCATCCAGATAGAAGGACTTCAGATACGTGTACACCCAATCGCTGCCGCGAACCCGCGTCACCATGGTCAGGTCCGGCGGGGCCGCACCAAACCAGGCACTGGACGCTGCCGGCATTGACGTTTCCATCAATCCACCGATCTTCTGCCCTGTGGAGATCAGGCTCTCCTGAGCAACATCGTGAGGAATGCCAAGATCGTCTGCGGTCTTTTCATAGCGCTGATACTTCAGCGAGTGGCAGCCCGCGCAATAGCTGAAGAACACCCTCGCGCCGTTCTGCAATGACGGCAAGTCCCGCGGGTCAGTATCGAAATGTTCCAGATGTACTGCAGGACCAGCCGCGAACGCCGACGCCGACGCAACAAGTAGAACGAGATGGAGCCAGGAACGAGCCATTAGTGCGCACTCTCCGGAATGCGATCTGGCACAGGCTTCGTCTTCTCAGCCTGCGTGTACCAGGGCATCAGCACAAAGTACGCGAAGTAGACGATCGTGCAGAGCTGGGCAATCAACGTCGCGACAGGTGACGGGGGCACGGTGCCAAGGTACCCAAGAATGAAGAAGCTGACGATGAACGCCGCCAGCATCCACTTGCTCGCACGACCTTTGTAGCGCATTGACTTGACGGGACTGCGGTCGAGCCAGGGCAGCACCGCCGGCAGGACAATGGCACCTGCCATGATCACGAAGCCCCAGAATTTCGCGTCCAAGCCCACAAACGGGAAGGTCGCGGCGCGCAACATTGCGTAGAACGGGGTGTAGTACCAGACCGGTGCAATGTGGTCAGGCGTCTTCAAGCCGTTGGCGATCTCAAAATTCGGGCGCTCGAGGAAGTAGCCACCCATCTCCGGGAAAAAGAAGACCACACCGCAGAACACCATCAGGAAGACGACGATCGCAGGCAAGTCATGGCCGATTGTGTAGTAAGGATGGAACGGCACGCTGTCGAGCGGCACGCCATTGGCATCCTTGTGCTTCTTGATGTCGATGCCTTCAGGGTTGTTCGAACCCACGTGATGCAGCGCGACGATGTGCAGGAACACCAACATCACGATGATCAATGGCAGCGCAACAACGTGCAGCGCAAAGAACCTGTTCAACGTGATATCGGAGATGAGGTAGTCGCCGCGTATCCATTCCTCAAGCCCCATGCCCACGAAAGGAATAGAACCGAACAGCGAGATGATCACTTGCGCAGCCCAATACGACAGGTTGCCCCATGGCAGCAGGTAGCCCATGAACCCCTCGGCCATCAGCGCGACAAAGATCGCCATGCCAATCAGCCAGATCAGCTCACGCGGCTTCTGGTATGAGCCGTACAGGAGGCCGCGGAACATGTGGATGTAAACGACTGCGAAGAACGCTGAAGCGCCCGTCGAGTGCAGATAGCGAATCAGCCAACCCATCTCCACGTCGCGCATCGTGTATTCAACGGATGCGAAAGCGCCTTCCCCACTCGGGGTGTAAGTCATCGTCAGCCAGATGCCGGTGACGAGCTGATTCACCAGCACGAACATCGACAACACGCCGAAGTAATAGAAGAAGTTGAAGTTCTTCGGAGCGTGATACCGAGACATGTGGTATTCGAATGTCTCGGTCAGGGGGAACCGGTAGTCCACCCATTCCATGAACTTCGTCCAGGCCGACGCCTTGCCCTGACCAGGCTGCTGCTGTGGCTGCATCAGGCGTGCTCCTCGTCTACACCAACGACGATGACGGCATCGGACTCGTAGCTATACGGCGGAACCTCAAGGTTGGCGGGCGCTGGAAGGCCCTGGTAAACCCGACCAGCCAAGTCAAACTTTGATCCATGACATGGACAGAAGAACCCGCCCTTGGTCGCCATGACTTCGACAGCCGAATCTGGCGTCTGATACTTGGGGGAGCAGCCCAGATGCGTGCAGATACCTACGTACACACCAATCTCTGGCTTGCGCGATCGCGTCGGATTCTGCGCGTATGCAGGCTGTTGCTTGCGCTGCGAGTCCGGATCTGCAAGACCGCCGGTGAGGCTTTCAAGTGCCTTAACCATCTCTGGCGTGCGACGCACGACAAACACTGGTTTGCCGCGCCACGCGGGAATCGGGCCAAGCATGCTGCCGGCTTCCAACTTGCTGAAGTCAACTCGAATGGGTGCACCGGCAGCGCGAGCCTTGCCGCTGGGCGTCCAGGATTTGACGAAGGGGACAGCAGCGCCGACTACGCCCAACCCCCACACAGACGCACCTAGGCCAATAAGGACGCGTCGACGCCCCTTATCGACTTCGTGATCGCTCACGCACACCCCCGAAATCAGCGGCAGACAAAGAACAATGCGGGCTTTGCGCCATCTGGGCGCGGCCGGGAGTGTAGCACAGGCACCATCGCCAACAGGCGAACTATGTGTCGAACTACACCCTCGCGGAGGCCTCAGCGCTTGCTGTACTGCGGACGCTTACGCGCCTTGCGCAGACCCACCTTCTTGCGCTCGACCTTACGCGCGTCGCGCGTCAGGTAGCCGGCTCGTCGAAGCAGCGACCGCAGGCCTTCGTCATACGAAACCAACGCGCGCGAAATGCCATGCCTGATCGCGCCCGCTTGACCCGAACCGCCACCACCGCTCACCGTCACGTCGATATCCAGACGCTCGCCCATCGAAGTTGCTTCCAACGGCGCGCGCACCATCATGCGAGCCGTTTCGCGGCCGAAGTACTCATCCAACGTGCGCTTGTTGATACTGATCCGACCATTTCCCGGTCCGATGAATACGCGTGCGGCAGCCGTCTTGCGCCGCCCAGTTCCGTAGTTACGTGTTTCCGCCATGTGCGCCGCCGTCAGAAGGTCAATGAGCGCGGCTGTTGTGCCGCATGGGGATGTTCCGGGCCTGCATAGACCTTGAGCTTACGAAACATCGCCCGACCCAATGGGTTCTTCGGCAACATTCCCTTTACCGCGATCTCAATGACCCGCGCAGGCTGTTTTGCGACCACCTCGCGGAAGGTCGCCGTCTTCAGGCCACCAGGCCTACCGCTGTGCCTGTAATACAGCTTGTCTGTCGCCTTGTTTCCCGTCACGGCCACCTTTTCGGCGTTCACGACGATGATGAAGTCACCTGTATCCACATGGGGTGTATAGGTGGGCTTGTGCTTACCGCGAAGCCGGCGCGCGATCTCAGTCGACATTCGGCCAAGGGTTAGACCCTCGGCGTCAATCAACCACCAATCGCGCTGCACGTCTTCCACTCGAACGCTGACCGTTCTCATCTCGTGAGGGAATCGCTGGACAAAAGAGGTCGCGGATTCTAGCCATGCGACTCCCCTGTGACAAGGATTCCGAACAGCTCTGAGCAAATCTTTAGGTTCAACCGGCGTGGTGGGACCGCTTCAGATAGTCCTCAGATTGCATTTCCAGGAGTCTGCTCACGGTCCGCTGGAACTCGAACTTGAGTAGCGAACCCGCGTACAGCTCAAGAATGGGCGTCTCCGCCGAAACGATCAGCTTGACGCTGTGGTCGTAGAACTCGTCGACCAGGCTGATGAACCGTCTTGCCTGGTTCTCACTGTTGATGGTGAAGCGCGGGACCCCACTGATCACTACCGCGTGATAGATGCGCGCCAGTTCGATGTAGTCGTTCTGGCTGCGTGGACCATCACAGATCTCGCGGAAGTCGAACCACACCACGTCGTCAGTACAACGCAACGCTCGAATGGTCCGCCCTTCGATCTCAAGCTCAACATGCTCGTGCGCAGTATCGCGCGCGAGGCGCGCGAAACACTGCGCCAGCGCCGCCTCGGCTGCAGGCCCAAGCGGCGCATGAAACAGCGCCGCCTGCTGAAGTGCACGCAATCGATAATCTGCGCCGCCGTCCAGTTCGTACACTTCTGTGTGCTGGATCAACAGATCGATCGCAGGCAGAAATCTCCGTCGCTGCAGACCGTTCGCGTACAACCCGGGCGGCGCAATGTTGGATGTCGCAACAAGCGCAACGCCACGCGCAAACAGACCCTGCAACAGCTCGCCCAGAATCATCGCGTCACCGATATCCGAGACGAAGAACTCATCGAAACACAACACATCTGCCTCTGCAGCAAACGCATCGGCAACGCCTTGCAACGGCGCTTCGCGACCGGCCAGCAAACGCAACTCGCGATGCACTCGCTGCATGAAGCGATGGAAGTGCATTCGCAGCTTGCGCTCGCCAGGAAGGCACTCGAAAAACAGATCCATCAAGTAGGTCTTGCCACGGCCGACGCCACCCCAGATGTAGAGCCCACGCTCCGGCCCAAGCGGCTTGCGCCCCACGATTCGCTGCAGCCAGGTTGGCGCCGGGCGATTTGATCTTACGATGAGGCGCTCGTGCAGGTCGTCCAGCTTGCGCAACGCGGCAAGTTGAACAGGGTCCGAGTTGATCCGGCCATCAGCAACGTCGCGCTGGTAGCGCTCAGACGGCTTCATGTTCTATCCGCGCGGCCAGCCACGAGACCATCAATTCTGCCCGGATCCAATCCGCGCGATCGCGGCGTCAGCGTGTGCGCTCAAGCCTTCGCCTGTCGCCAGGGTGGCCGCAGCGTGCCCAAGGGCATCCGCACCCGCTGCACTGATCTCGATGAGCGACGTTCGCGTTTGAAAGTCATACACCGCAAGCGGTGACGAGAATCGTGCTGTGCCGAACGTAGGCAGAACGTGACTTGGACCCGCCACATAATCGCCAAGCACTTCGGCTGAGCGCGCGCCCAGAAAGACGGCGCCCGCATGCCGCACCGCAGGCAGCCACTTGCGCGGCTCAGCTACCGCGAGCTCGAGATGCTCGGGCGCAATGCTATTCGCCAGCGCGAACGCCTCTTCCAGGCTGGCACACACAATCACTGCGCCACGCCCGGTCAGGGACGCACGAATGATCGCCGCACGCGGGCGATCGACAATCAGCATTTCGCACGCCCGCATTACCTGTTGGGCGTATTCAGCATCCGGCGTAATCAAGATTGCCTGCGCGACTTCGTCGTGTTCGGCCTGAGAAAACAAATCCAGCGCCACCCACTCGGCGGGCGTGCTGCCATCCGCAATCACCACAATTTCGGAGGGCCCGGCGATCATGTCTATGCCGACGTGTCCGTAGACCATTCGCTTCGCGGCAGCCACGAACGCGCCCCCCGGACCGACAATCTTGTCGACTCGCGCAATGCTCTGTGTACCAAACGCGAGCGCTGCAATTGCCTGAGCGCCACCGATGCAATGCACCCGATCAACACCAGCCAACGCAGCAGCGGCCAACACCAGTGCATTTCTCTCGCCGCCCGGCGTTGGCACAGTCATCGTGATGTCCTGGACACCGGCCACGCGCGCGGGAATAACGGTCATGAGTACGGTCGACGGATATGAGGCACGCCCGCCGGGCACATACACGCCAACACGCTCCAATGGTTGCACCCGCTGTCCGAGGCGATTGCCGTAGGCGTCGGTGAACTCGAACTCTGGCAGTTGTTGGCGCTCGTGATATGCGCGTACCCGTGCCGCCGCGAACTCCAACGCATCGCGCTCCTTGCCTGGGATGGCATCAAGCGTCGCTCCCAGCGCAGGACCAAAGATCGTCAGTTCGGCCATGGACTCTGCGCGCAGTCCATCAAACTGTTCCGTGAAGCGTAGTACCGCTGCGTCGCCACTGGCGCGCACCGCATCGAGCACGACGCGCACCTGGCGATTCACCGCACTGTCGTCGCTGAAGTCCCAGGCGCGCAATGCAGAAAAAGCCGCAGGGAACTCGGTCGAACGACTGTCGAGTACGCGCAGCAGCATCAGCGTGTCTGCTGCTTGCCAGCAACGCGGAAGCACCCATTTCTACGCTCGATGAGCGCCGGAGTGCGCTGTGCAATCGCCATGTCCAAGCTCAGCTCCCGGCGGCGCCGGCTTCCTCTGGGGTTCTCGCCTGAATTGAGACGGCGTGTACGGTACCCGCGCGAATCAGATCGTTGATGCAACGATAGACGGCCTGTTGCCGTTTGACGGCCGACAGCCCTTCAAAGTCAGCGCTGACCGCCTCGACCTGATAGCGCCCGCCGCCACCGCTTACAGTGACCGACGCGCCCACCAGCCCCTCTGCAAGTTGCCCGCGCATTCGCGCAAGAACAGCCGCATCTTCACTCATACACTCGACTCCTTCCCATCATCGTCAATGCTTCGCGCGGCCGCGTTATGCAAGAGGCCACCTACTGACCCAACTGCTTCCGGTACCAACCAATTCAAGACCGATTCGACTGCGCCAGAGCCGTCTGACCCTGACAGTGCCGGAAGGACGAACAGCTCGTCCATCCCGGTGAACTCCAGTACCCGCCGCATTGATTTCGGCAACGCGACCAGATGGAGCGCCTGCTGACTGGCCTTGGCCCACACCATCAAGATGGCGATCACAACTGAGCCCGCATGGTCGAGCTGTTCGAGATCGACATGAATCGGCGCTGTACGGTCTTTGAGCAGTCGCGATCCTTCAGCGCACAGTTGATCGGCGTTGAGAAAATCCACACGGCCCTGAATGCACAACCCCTGGGGCGTTGCGGCGACGGCAGCTTCCACTATTGCTGACCTGCCGGCGACTTCGCCTTCTCGCTTGGCACCACCTGCGCTGTGGTCCAGCCCGCAATCACTTTGTCGATGTCACCTTTGTTGGCCGGCGACCGGAGCGCTTCCGCAAACTGATTGCGGTAAGTCAAACCCAGGTTGATTCCATTCACGATGACGTTGCGCACGCGCCAGTCCCCAGCCGGCATCCGCACCATGCTGTACTCCATTGGATACGCTTGGCCATCCGGTCCAACAGCCTGCATTTTCACTGTCGCCTTACCTGGACGTTGTTCTCTTGGATTACCAGGCAACAGACCAATGCGGTAGTCGACAAACTGCAGCATGGCGCGCGTGTAGGTTTTCACCAGACTGATATGGAAAACCTCCGCAAAGCGCTTTCGCTGCACAGCATTGGCGCTCTTGTAGCTGGATGCCATCACGCTTTTCGCGATCCCGTCATAGTCCACGGCAGATACCAGCGCTGCATCGACCAGCGCATGTATGCGATCCGGTTCAGAAGCGTAGGCCTTGCGATTTGCCACCAAGGTCTGCTGGATCGCGTCGGATGCCTTTTTGACCACCGCTTCAGGTGATCCCGCGGCCGCGACGACGGCCGCTGGCGCCGCCAACGCAGCGGGCCCGGCAACGCCCAACCCAATCGACAGCGACGCCGCAATCACCGCGGTTCCGATCCATCGTCTGGACACGACCAAAGCACTGATCTTGCTCACGCTCACTCTCCCATCTTCTTCACAAACTGTCCGACCAGATCCTCAAGAATCAACGCACCCTGGGTGTCTTCGATCTCACTTCCGTCTTTCAAGACGGCGTCTTCGGCACCAGGAACCAGTGCGATGTACTTTCCTCCCAGCACGCCTTCCGTAACGATCTTGGCGCCAGTGTCGGCCGAGAGCTGCCCAGCATTTGCGTTCAACTGCAGGTCGACGATCGCCTGTGCACGTTGCGTATCCACCTTGATTGCAGACACACGCCCCACGTTCACACCTGCGACCGTCACTCGCGCCCGGGTGGTCAGACCCGACACATCGTTGAAGCGCGCGTGCACGGTGTACAGCCGTGCGCTGTCATCGACCACATAGCCGCTCACCGCGAACGCGAGAAATATCAACGACAGGATCCCCGCCAGCATGAATGCACCAACGGTGATCTCCACAGTGCGCATGCGCATAATCAGTTCAATCCTCCGTACATGACGAGCGTCAATAGAAAGTCCACGGAAAGGACACCAACGGACGCGTACACCACCGTGCGCGTTGTAGCCGCACTGATTCCAGCCGCAGTTGGCTCGGCATCATAGCCTTGAAACACAGCGGTCCAGGTCACCAGCACCCCAAACACCAAGGTCTTCCAGACGCCTCGCAGCACATCGCGCTCGAAATCGACATAGTCGTTCATGCCTGCCCAGTAGGTGCCTTCATCGGCTCCCAACCAACTGACCGCGACCAGCGTGCCACCCCAGATCGCAACTACACAAAACACCAGCGAAAGCACAGGCAAGGAGATGATGCCAGCCCACAGACGCGGGGCGATCACACGCCGCAACGGGTCCACACCCATCATTTCCATGCTGGACAACTGCTCGGTGGCTTTCATGAGACCAATCTCAGCCGCCAGCGCTGAACCGGCGCGCCCCGCAAACAGCAACGCCGTCACCACGGGCCCCAGCTCTCGTGTGACCACAATCGCGAGCCCCACGCCCACAGTCGCTTCCGCGCCGAAGCGCAACAGCTGTGTGTAGAACTGCAGACCGATGACCGCACCGATCGAAAATGCAGACAGCATGATGATGAGCAGCGACAGCACGCCAACGGAATAGATCTGGCGCAGCAACAGGCTGAAGAAGTCGCGGCCAGGCAAAGCAATAGCCGACAATGCCAGCACCTGCCCAGAACGGCCCAGCGTCGATAGAAAATCCAACGCCTTCTGGCCCAGCAAACGGATCAGTCGGATCATCAGTGCCGACCACCATTTGCTTCGTCAAGCACATCGCCCCTGAGCTCACTGGCTGGGTAGTGGAACGGCACGGGCCCATCGGGCAGACCGTTGATGAACTGCCGGATGCGCGGCGACTGATCTTCGCGCAACCGCTTGGGCGTACCCCGCCCGATGACCTTCCCGTCTGCGATCACGTACACATAGTCCGCAATGCTCAATGTCTCACCGATATCGTGAGAGACGATCAACGAGGTGATGCCGAGGGCCTGATTCAGCTCGCGAATCAAGGTGACCACGACCCCCATAGAAATGGGGTCCTGCCCAGTAAACGGTTCGTCATACATGATCAGGTCCGGGTCCAGAATCGCGGCCCGAGCAAACGCCGCACGCCGGGCCATGCCACCGGACAACTGCTGTGGCATCAGATTGCGTGCCCCACGCAGCCCCACGGCATTGAGCTTCATCAACACCAGATTGCGGATGAGCTGTTCCGATAACTTGGTGTGCACACGCAACGGGAAGGCGACGTTTTCAAACAGCGAGAGGTCGGTGAACAGCGCATTGGACTGAAACAGCATGCCGATTCGACGCCGCACGCTGAACAGTTCCGTGCGGCTCATCTCGGCCACGTTACGTCCGTCGAGCAGGATCTTGCCTTCATCCGGACGAAGCTGGCCACCAATCAGACGCATCAGCGTCGTCTTGCCCGTGCCCGACGGGCCCATGACTGCAGTGACCTTGCCTCGCGCAATATCCAGGTCGATGCCGTCCAGCACCCAGCGTTCACCCCGCCGAAAACGCAGCGAACGAATTTCAACAAGATTGTCGCCTGCGCCTTCCACCCCGGCACCTCGGGCAAAGTTGATTGATTACGAATGTCCCTGGGCACGGCACCGTAGCCCTGCACGAAGTACCGCCACCAGCAATACGAGCGCCAGCAACACCAACAGCAGCGACACCTCCAAGAAAAGCCGCAGCCCGAAGTCCGAAACACCGAAGGGTGCCGGACTATACAGGACACGCTGAGCACGCTCCGGTTCCACACAGCGTCATATCCCGGACAGACGTCAAGGCAACGACGCGCACATGGGAACACAAGGCCGCTCCAAGGCTCTGATAACCTCTGCGCCCTGCCCCGCTCCAGCCCTCAGCGACACATCATTGCGCATGGAATCGACCGCCCCTGTCAGTCAGCACATGCGCATGCACGCGGCGCGGATCCGCCTGGTGCTGTTCGACGTAGACGGGGTAATGACCGATGGCGGCCTGTTCTACGGCCCCGAGGGTGAAGCAATCAAGCGCTTCCACGTTCACGATGGGCACGGGATCAAGCTGTTGCGCAACGCAGGGATACTGGTGGCCGCCATCAGCGGTCGACGCAGCCTGATGACAGAACGCCGGCTGACGGAGCTCGGGTTCGACGCCATCGAACAAGGTGATGATGGCAAGTTGCCGCTGGCAGAAAAGCTCCTGCAGCAATTTGCCTGCGACTGGTCCGAAGTCGCTGCGATCGGTGATGACCTGCCGGACCTGCCGCTGCTGCGCAATGCCGCCATCGCCGTCGCGCCTGCGAATGCTGTGGCTGAAGTCCGCAACGCGGTGCACTGGGTGACGACGGAACCAGGCGGCTCAGGCGCCGTGCGCGCATTCGCCGACGCCTTGTTGCGCGCGCGTCGACCGGCGTGATCTACGCGAACGTGCTCCGCGAAAGCGTGCTCCCTGAACGGACAGACAGTTCGTGGCCGTTCGACCTCGGGCGCTCGGCCAGCGCGCTGCGGTTGCACTGCGCCAGACCGGCATGATCAGCAGACTGCAATGGCTGATCCTCGCGCTAGTCGTCGGCGCCGCGATCGCATTGACCTGGCGCTGGGAGATTGAAGCCCCTATTGCCAGCGCAGTGGATCAGCAGGGCGAGCAACCCGACGTGTACATGGAGGGCGCGGTGCTCAGCCAGTTTGATGACAATGGCGCGCTGCGTTACCGGCTGACCGCAAACCGCATTGCCCACTATCCCGAGCGCGGACTGACCCGGGTCCAGCAGCCTTCTCTCTCGCTGGTACGCACCGGCGCACCCACCTGGACGGCCAGCGCGCAGCATGGGGAACTCACAACGCCACCAGCAGGTCCCGACAGCAACGCCAACGGTCAGACGTCAGAAACAGTTGCGCTGCAGCAATCGGTCGAGTTGCTGCAGCGCAACGGCACACGATTCGTACGCATGAGAACCGAGCAGCTGACAGTTCAACCCATGGCGCGAACGGCTCGGACCGACGTCGCGGTTATGATCGACACCGAGATGGCACAAACCCGGGCGGCCGGCATGCGCGCCGACCTCGACACTGGCCACATCAGACTCACCTCCGGGAGCGGCTTACGCGTGACCACCGTTGTTCAATCCATCGACCGGTCATTCCATTGATCGGTAATGATGTGATCCATAGCGATTCTTCCGAACGGCTGCGACGACTGACGGTAACGCTGCGTGCCGTGCTTTTGCTGCTTGGCCTGTACAGCGTCACTGCGGATGCGCTGCCCTCCGACCGCGACCAGCCCATTCAAATCCAGGCCGACTGGGCCGAACTCGACGAGCGCAAAGGCACAGCCACTTACGGCGGCGACGTCCGCATGACCCAGGGCACCATGCAGGTCAGGGCCGAACGCCTGGTGATCTACACCGAGCGCGACAAAGTCCTGAAGATCCTTGCAGATGGCAGCGCGACGTCACCGGCGCGCTACGAACAGCAGCCGCGTGAGGACCAACCGGTCCTGCAGGCATCCGCGCAACACATCATCTACGTCACAGCCGAACAACGGATCGAGCTGCGCGGAAACGCGCGCCTGTCGCAGAAGAACAATCAGTTCATGGGCGGCGTCATCGAGTACAGCATCGCGCGCGAACTCGTCACAGCCAACAGCGGCCAGTCCACCGGTGGCCGGGTGACCGTCACCTTCGACCCCAACCAGCGGCGCTGACGCGACATGTCACCTGAACACACGTCACCTCAACACTGGGCGACTGAACAGATGACGGCCGAACAGGGGTCGCCGCTTGCATTTCGCGCCAAAGGGCTGAGCAAATCATATGGCGGCAGGCCAGTCGTCAGCGACGTCTCCATCAGGGTTCGAACAGGCGAGACCGTGGGTCTGCTCGGCCCGAACGGCGCCGGCAAGACCACCTGCTTCTACATGATGGTCGGGCTGGTGCGCGCCGATGCCGGCCGAATCTATCTCGGCGATCGCGACATCACGTCTCTGCCCATGCATGAGCGCGCCCGTCTGGGCATTGGCTACCTGCCGCAGGAAGCCAGCGTGTTTCGGCGAATGTCGGTGAAGGACAACATTCTCGCCGTGCTCGAAACGCGCCGTGGCCTCAGCCGCTCGGATCGACTGGCGCGGGCGAACGAACTGATGGCCGAGTTGAAGATCAGCCACCTCGAGCAACAGCAGGGCCTCAGCCTCTCGGGCGGGGAACGCCGGCGGGTCGAAATCGCGCGAGCACTGGCTACCGAACCGAAGTTCATCCTGTTGGACGAGCCCTTCGCCGCAATCGATCCGATTGCCAAACACGACCTGGTGTCTGTCATACGCCAGCTCAATGGTCGCGGTATCGGTGTACTGATCACTGATCACGACGTCCGCAGCACGCTCGAAATCTGCAGCCACGCCTTCATCGTCAGCGCCGGCAAACTGATTGCCGAGGGCGACCCGGAAAGCGTCCTCAACAACGAGCAGGTCCGTCACGTGTATCTCGGCGAGAGCTTCCGGCTCTAGGTACGCGGGGCGCGGCGACCGGGTCAGCACATCGAGCTGGCACCACGGCCGCCCCAGGGCGCGCGCCCGCATCGCTCATCTGCAACGTCGGCCTGCAGCGGAACGCGCGCAGACCCGCCGTGCCCGATCGCATCGCCCCGTCGAACTCCCGACATTCTTCTGGAAGCATCCGCCGTGCCAAACGCAATTTGTGTGCACCTACGGCCGCACTGAGCAGCTATGATCAATCCATGAAACAAGGTTTGTATCAGACCGCCCGCTTACAACAATCGCTCATGCTGACGCCGCAGCTTCAGCAGGCGATCAAGTTGTTGACCATGTCGGCCCAGGAACTGGTGGACGAGATGCAGCGCGTGGTGGACGAAAACGTCTGCCTGGAAATCGAGGACCCGCACAACGAGGGTGTAGGCGAAAGCGAAGCGGCAGAAATTCGCGAACACGACGCCACCGAGCCCGTCGATGCGCCCGACTCCAGTGAGGACCTGGCGCTTTTGAGCAACGGCGACGCTGAGGTCGACTTCCCGCAAGACGACTACGGTGACCCAGCAACCGACTACGTTGGCTCTGACCAGGACGACGGCGGTTTCCAGGCCGAGGTCGATCCGAGTACCGCCTATGAAGAAGGCGACCCGACGGCAGAGGACTCCTGGCAGGACGAGATACCCGGCGAGCTTTCGGTGGACAGCTCCTGGGACGATGTCTACGCGCCTGCCACGGGACTCGCCGCTCCGGAGGACGGCGACGACCGCGACTTCGAGCAACGCACCGCGATTGAAGAGCACCTGCTCGATCATCTGCTGTGGCAACTGAACCTCTCACGACTGTCGGACCGCGATCGATTGATTGGCCAAGCCATCATCGAAGCCGTCAATGAAGATGGCTTCCTCACCGTCAGCTTGGACGATGTGCTGATCTCCCTCGACGCAAACCTCGGTATCGAACTGGATGAAGTCGAGATGGTCCTCCATCTGATCCAGCAGTTCGATCCACTGGGCGTGGCATCGCGGGACCTGCGCGAATGTCTGCTGGTGCAGATGGCAAAACTGCCCAAGGACACCGCGTTTCTTCCGGAAGCAATGGCGATTGTGGACCGCCATCTTGAACTGCTGGCCGGCCAGCAGAGCCTGCTGTGTCGGCGCCTGCACCTTGATGAATCAACCCTCGGCCAGGCACTGCGCGTCATCCGCAGTCTTGACCCCAGGCCCGGCGCGCGCTTCGCCAGCCGCAAGATCGAGTACATCGTTCCCGAAGTGATCGTGACGAAAGTGAAGAGCCGCTGGCTGGTGGAGCTGAACCCGGAAATCGCGCCACGCCTGCGCATCAATCAGAGCTATGCGGCCATGATTCCGCGCGGCACACGCACTACCAGCGAGGCATCTGCTGGCAACTATCTGAAAGAAAAGATGCAGGAAGCAAAATGGTTCATCAACGGCATAAGACATCGCAGCGAAACACTGCTAAGAGTGTCAACGAAGATCGTCGAACTGCAGATTGGTTTCTTCGAGCGCGGCCCTGAGCAACTGCGACCGCTCGTGCTCAAGAACGTTGCCGAGGCGATTGGCGTACATGAGTCCACCATTTCGCGCGTGACCACGCGCAAATACATGCACACGCCACGCGGCGTGTTCGAGCTGAAGTACTTTTTCTCAGCGCAGGTGAGTACAACCAACGGCGAGAGCGTTGCAAACAAGGTTATTCAGGAGAAGATCAAGAAACTGTGCGAGGCGGAGGACAAGCGCAAACCGCTGTCGGATGCGCAAATCGTCGCCCTGCTGAAACAGTCGGAGTATCAGGTTGCCAGACGCACCGTGGCGAAATACCGCGACGCGCTAGGCATACCTTCTTCCAACGAAAGGCGGCGGCTCATCTAGACGTGCGCTGCCATTTTCTGGCCCGACCGAGAGGTTATCGCGCATGCAATCGAGCATTTCTGGTCATCATGTTCAAGTAACGGATTCACTGCGCAACTACGTCACGACGAAGCTGCACAGAATTGAACGGCATCACGAGCACATTACGAACATTCACGTTGTACTGAGCGTGGAAAAGCTTCGGCAGAAAGCCGAGGCAACGCTGCATCTGAGCGGTGCCGATGTCCACGCAGACGCAGAACACGAAGACCTGTATGCAGCTATCGATGCGATGGCTGACAAGCTCGACCGACAGATTCTGAAGCACAAAGAAAAACGCGTTGATCGCGACCACCGCCAACCGCCCGAGATCGAATAGCCTCCGCACTGCGCCGGGTGCCACCTACTGTGGCACCCGGATGCAGGTGCAAGCGCTGGTCAACCCTCCATGAAGTTGTTCATCATCAGTGGCCGCTCCGGCTCGGGCAAAAGTACGGTACTGCACGTACTTGAAGACCTTGAGTACAACTGCGTCGACAACCTTCCCGTAGGTTTGCTACCCGCGCTTGTCGACCGTCTGATGCGCGAGTCGAGTACGGCGCGAGCCGTCAACGTTGCTGTGTCCATCGATGCGCGCAATTTGCCCAGCGATCTGGAGCGCTTCCCCGACATTCTGGTTTCGCTGGACCGCATGGACCTCGACTGCGAAATCATCTACCTCGACGCAGCGTCTGCCACCCTGGTCAAACGCTTCAGCGAAACGCGCCGTAAGCACCCTCTGACCGATGGACGCACAGACCTGCGGGAGGCGCTTGAGTACGAGCGCGAATTGCTTGAACCCATCGCCGATCTCGCCGACCTGACAATCGACACGTCCAATCTCTCCTATCAGATGCTGTCTGACCTGGTGCGCGATCGGATTGCAGCCCGACAGGGTCCCGCATTGAGCCTGTTGTTTCTGTCGTTCGCGTACAAACGAGGCGTGCCCGTAGACGCCGACCTTGCGTTCGATGTCCGCTGCCTGCCCAACCCGCATTGGATTCCCGAACTACGCGCACTCAGCGGCCGCGATGCCGGGGTCATCGAGTATCTGCAAAGCGAGGCGTCTGCGCAGGACATGCTGCAGGAGATCGGCGGTTATCTGGAGCGCTGGTTGCCCAGTTTCGAGCGCAGTGGCCGCAGCTACTTCACCGTCGCCATTGGCTGCACCGGCGGACAGCATCGATCGGTCTACGTCGCAGAGCAGCTACGCAAGCGTTTCGGCAACAGGGCCGGCAACACACTGGTGCGCCACCGCGAGCTTGATCGCATCGGCGCGACGCCGCTCGTCCTGTCCCGACGGACACTTTCACCCCACGACTTCGATGCAGCTGGCGTCAGCCCCACAGAACTCGTGTCACCCGCGAACACGACCGGCGCCGCTGCCACGCATGTGTCCGAACCCGCCGATTCAGGCTGACTTTGCGCGCGGACCGGTCGGCACGGACGTCGCACAGCTGCTGTGACGCAGGCTCGGGTTAACATCGCGCCCTACCCCTCATGCCACAGCCGCAGCCGTGCTTCAAAGCAAACTCAAGATCATCAACAAGCTCGGCCTGCACGCGCGCGCATCGGCGAAATTCGTTGCCGTCACGGGCAGTTCCGGGGCGAGCATTCGCGTTCATTTCAATGGCCGCAGTGCTGACGGCAAAAGCATCATGGGCATCATGATGATGGGAATTCGCCAAGGCTCTGAATTGGCTATCGATGTGGATGGCGAAGGCGCAGCCGAGCTCATAGAGGCGCTGACTGCACTGGTCGACAATCGATTCGGTGAAGACGAGTAGCCGCCACTCAACGCTGTCCGTGGTCCAAAGCGGCCCTGGTCCAAAGCGGCCCTGGTCCAAAGAGGGGCCCGGACTAAGTGCCTGCCAGCGTCATGTTGTCGATCAGCACCGAGCCGGTGATGATGCCGCG
>CAMAVY010000008.1 GCA_945861675.1 Klebsiella pneumoniae
ACACCGGTCACGACGTTCGCATGCAACTCATCAGCTTTCAGAACCTGCACCTCGCCTACGGCAGCACACCGCTGCTCGACAATGCCGGCGGCAATATCGAGACCGGCGAGCGCATCTGTCTGTTGGGGCGCAATGGCACGGGCAAGTCCACCCTGCTGAAGCTGCTGTCCGGAGAAATCAAGGCAGAGTCCGGCGAAGTGCTGCGCTCACCTGCGCTGCGGTTGGGTTATCTGCCCCAGGAAGCACCCGCAGGCCTTGAAGGCAGCGTCATGGATGTGGTGGCAGGTGCACTCGCAGAGGCGCGCGAACTTGTTGCAAGGCATGCGCAACTTTCCTCTGAAGCCACCACCACCGAAGCGCTGCGCAAGCTCGGTCCGGAGCTCGAACGCGTACACAGTCGAATCGACGCACTGCAAGGCTGGGATCTGGAACCGCGCCTTGAGCGCATCCTCGACCAGCTTCGCCTGGACCCCAAACTGCGCTTCGAAGCGCTGTCGGGCGGCACCCAGCGCCGCGTGCTCATGGCGCGCGCGCTGGTCAGCGAACCCGACCTGCTGCTGCTCGACGAGCCCACCAACCACCTCGACATCCGCGCCATCGAATGGTTGGAAGGAATGCTGAGCGCATGGCGTGGCGCGCTGTTGTTCACAACCCATGATCGTCGCCTGCTGCGCACGCTTGCAACGCGCATTCTCGAACTGGATCGCGGCAGCCTGACCAGCTGGCCGGGCGACTACGACAACTATCTGCGCCGCCGCGCCGAACGCGAGCACGCCGAACAGCTCGACAACGCACGCAAAGACACCACGCTGGCGCAGGAGGAAGTCTGGATTCGCACCGGCATCAAAGCCCGACGCACACGCAATGAAGGCCGCGTACGCCGCCTCGAAGCCATGCGCAAGGCGCGCGAGGAGCGCCGCGTACAGGCCGGCCAGGCACGCTTCACCACACAGCAGTCAGCACAGTCCGGCAAGCGCGTGTTTGAAGCTCAGAACATCAGCTTCGGCTTCGGCGACCGCCCCCTGCTGAAATCGTTCTCAACGCTGATCGAGCGCGGCGACCGGGTCGGGCTGCTCGGTGCCAACGGTGCCGGCAAGACCACGCTGCTCCGGCTGCTGCTGGGTGAACTGGAGCCGACATCCGGCACCGTGCTGCGCGGCACGCGCCAGGTGCTCGCCTATTTCGATCAGCACCGACTGGTGGCCGACGAAAACACGCTGGTGCGCGACGTGATCGCCGACGGCAACGACATGGTGACCATCGATGGCCAACCACGCCACGTGCTGAGTTATCTGCAGGACTTTCTGTTTGCACCTGCACGCGCGCGAACGCCCGTGTCGGCGCTCTCGGGTGGCGAACGCGCGCGCCTGATGCTGGCGAAGTTGTTTGCACAGCCGGCCAACGTGCTGGTCATGGACGAGCCGACCAACGACCTGGACGTGGAAACACTTGAGCTGCTGGAAGAAAAACTGCTGGAGTACAGCGGCACCTTGCTGCTGATCAGCCACGACCGTGATTTCCTCGACCGCGTGGTCACCTCAACGCTGGTGTTCGAAGGCGAACTGCAGGTCCGCGAGTACATTGGTGGCTACAACGACTGGCTGAGGCAGCGCCCGGCACTCACCGACGATGGCGCGCTGCTGCGCTCCGAGTCGGAAGCCTCAGCGCAAAGTAGGACACCTGAGCGCGCAACGAAGCCCGCACCTGCGGTCGTGAACAAGCGTCGTCTCAGCTACAAAGAGCAGCGTGAGCTCGAAGCGCTGCCTGCAAAGATCGAAGACCTGGAGAAGCAGATCGGCCACGTGCAGACGCGGCTCGCGGACCCGAGCACCTACAAGCGTGAAGGTGCGGCCGACATTCGCCGCGAACTCGAACAGCTGGAGGCGCAGTTGGCCGCCGCCTATCAGCGTTGGACGGCGCTCGAGGGCTGAGCACCTGTACCCAGCAGGTAACGCTCAAGGAACAGCAGCTTCGCGGCATCGTAGGCGTCGCGATTCTGGCGCTTGTTGAAGCCGTGCCCTTCGTCCATTGCCAGCAGATACCACGCAGGCACGTCGCGGCTTTGCAATGAACGCAGCATCTGCTCGCTTTCCGCGCGCGGCACGCGTGGGTCGTTGGCGCCCTGTGCAATGAGCAACGGCTGCGTGATCTTGCTGGCCTGGTTCAGCGGCGAAGCACCCTCAAGAAACGCCCGCACAACCGGGTCACGTTCATCGCCATATTCCGCGCGCCGCAACGCGCGTCGATACGGCGCGGTCGAGCCGAGAAAGCTCACGAAGTTGCTGATGCCAACCATATCGACCCCGGCGCGCAGCCGTGTGCCATAGCGTGCCAGCGACGCCAGCGTCATGTAGCCGCCATACGAACCACCGACGACGGCAACACGCGACGCATCCAATCCGGGCTGCGTCTTGATCCAATCCAACAGCGAACCTATGTCGCGCACCGCATCTTCACGATGCAGCCCGTTGTCCAGATCCCTGAAGCGCTTACCGTAGCCCGTTGAGCCACGCACGTTGGGCTCGATGACTGTGATGCCCAGCTGGTCGATCATGAACTGTCGCACGCCACTGAAATGCGGCCGCGCCTGCGCCTCAGGGCCACCGTGAATATCGATCACGACAGGTCGACGCCCGGCGAACTTGTCAGCCGGTGCGCGGTAGACGAACGCCGAAAACGGTTCGCCATCGAAGCCCGCGAGTCGAACGAGTTCAGCGTCGGCAAAGCGCGACCGATCAAGCCCACCCACTTCACTCACCGTCCAGCGTTGCACGAGCCCGGTCTGCAACTCCAACGTCATGACATCGGCAGGTGCGCGCGGCGTGGCCAGCGTAAACGCCAGACGATCGCCTTCAGGACTGAAGCGAATGTTGCTGATCACACCGGCGGGCAATGGCGGGGCCTGCACCGGCGCATCGCGCAAGCTGCGCCGGATGTGCAGCCGGCTTACCCCATTCTCGTTTGCAACAAACGCGTACATCGGCTCGAACGCTGCACCCATCGGCGACATCGCCAGTTCTTCGATGTCCCACGGAATGGCCTCGGACAACACGCGGAAGCTGCGTGAGTCGATGTCCAGGAAGTGCAGGCGCTCGAACTCGGACGCCGCATCCGATACCAGATAGATGCCGCGACCATTCGGGGAGAATTGCGCGTCGACAAGCGATGCCTGTGGTTTCATCGCCGCTTGCGCCCCTGCACCGATCGCCGCATTCGCGGCGGGCCACATCTGCACCAACTGCGCAGTGGCCAGTTCCAGGATGTACAGATAACTCTCGGCAATCGACACCCTGCGCGCGACCAGCAGCCGACCGTCGTCCGGCGCCCAATCGAGCACGCGCCAGTTGCCGCCGCGCCGCAGCACGGGCCGCGGCTGTCCAGCCAGATTGCTGATGAACACATCCTCGTCGCGACCGTTGCGCGCGGTACTCGTGAACGCAAGGCGGTCGCCGGCGTGCGACCACATCGGCGTGCCGTGCCGCGAGTGCCCGTCAGTCAATAGACGCGGACGCTGCGTCTGCCAATCCATGAAATACAGCTGATAGTTCTCCGAGCCAGCGTCGTCGCGCGCATAGACATAGCCAAACGGTGATCCGAGCGACGGCCGCACGCCGGCATTGGTCACCGGTTCGGCAAAGAACGTCTGCTGCTCGCGTGCAGCACCCGGCATTGCAACCATGTGCAACTGCGCTGTATCGGCAAATCGAGTGCTGACCAGCATGCCTGCGCCGCGCGGCAGCCAATCGACAAAGCGCGCAGAACGCACGCTTTGATAAGGCAGCAGCCGCGTCGTCAGCGCCGCCGGAATCTGCGGCACGCCCTGCAGCACGAGATTGCCGACACGTCGCTCGCTCTCCGGCTGAACTTCGCCCGGCGAATTGGATACCGAACGCATGTCACAGCCGCCAAGCAAGAGCGTCAACAGCAGACCAGCCGGCAAGTACCTCCCGCACCCACTCGAATTGGCGCCCCGCATGAATCGCTGCCTGCTCGACATGTGCTTTGCTCCGGACTTGCGCACCCGACGCTTACTTCCGCTCGAGCACATGCATTGTGAATGCGTTCGCATGCCGGGCATCCATTGGGTGGGACTCCGAGCGCACTTCAACAAAGTCGTCCAGATCGAACGCAGGGAACATGACATCGCCGGGCACGGCTGCGTGCACCACCGTCATGTACAAGCGATGCGCCAACGGCAGCGCCTGGCGATACAACGCCGCGCCGCCAATCACCATCAGCTCATCCACGCCATCTGTCTCAGCGCGCTCAGCCGCGACCGACAACGCACGATCCAGACTGTCTGCCACCACCACACCACCCGGCACGTCTGCGACACCGGTTCGACTGACAATGATGTTGAGGCGGCCCGGCAGCGCGCGGCCAAGCCATGTACGACGCCCCATGATCACGGGCTTACCCAGGGTGGTTCGCTTGAAGTACGCCATCTCATCGGGCAGGCGCCAGGGCAAACCACCGTCACGCCCGATGACACGGTTTTCGCTCATCGCCCAGATCAGGGCCACGTGTACCGGCCGCGTCATGCGGACATCACGCGCGATTGCCTGTGAAGGTCACGCGGTCAAACCGCAATCGGCGCGCGAATGCCCTTGTGATACTGATAGTTGTCGAGCTCGATATCCTCATAACGGAAGTCGAACAGACTGCGGACATCGGGGTTCAACCTCAGTTGCGGCAACGGCAACGGCTCGCGTGCGAGCTGTCGGTCGGCTTGTTCAGTGTGGTTCGCATAGAGATGCGCATCACCCAGCGTGTGTACGAATTCGCCCGGCTGCAACCCTGTGACCTGCGCGACCATCAAGGTGAGCAACGCATACGACGCAATGTTGAACGGCACACCCAGAAACATGTCGGCACTGCGCTGATACAGCTGACAGGACAACCGACCCTCGGCCACATAAAACTGAAACAACGCGTGGCAGGGCGGCAATGCCATCTTCGGCACCTCCGCCACGTTCCAGGCACTCACAATCAAGCGGCGCGAGTCCGGATTGCGGAGGATCTCATCAACGACCCAGCTCAACTGATCCACGGTCTGTCCGTCGGGCGTCGGCCAGGAGCGCCACTGATGTCCGTACACCGGGCCCAGCTCGCCATGCTCGTCCGCCCACTCATCCCAGATGTGCACGTCCTGTTCCTGCAGGCTGCGCACGTTGGTGTCGCCGCGAATGAACCAGAGCAGCTCGTGCGCGATGCCTTTCATGAACAGACGCTTGGTCGTGAGCAACGGAAAACCTGCGCCCAGATCAAAACGCATCTGTTGTCCGAACACACTGTAGGTGCCGGTGCCCGTGCGATCGCTTTTGAACACGCCGGTCTGGCGAATGTGCCGCAGCAGGTCCAGGTATTGCTTCATGCCGATGTTTCCTCGCCGCTCTCTCGCTCTACATCACTTCTCTTCGCAACATCTATCCGTGACATCTCGCCCCGACACGATGCTGCACGGAGCGCAGTTACTTGCGTGCCGCTTTCGACTTACTCCGCGGCGCCCGTGCGAGCTCCTCAGCGTCGGCCGTGATATCCAGCGCCTTCAACGCGGGCGGCTGCGAGTACCGCATCGCCCAGATGAACAACCCCAGACCACCGAACAGCATTGGCAACGACAACAATTGGCCCATCGAAGCGCCGCCGATCAAGCCGATCTGCGCATCCGGCTGGCGAAACATCTCAGTGAACAAACGCGCCAACGCATAGCCCATCAGAAACAGCCCGCTCACCGTGCCCATCGGCCGCGGCCGGCGGATGAACAGCCACATGACAATGCCGAGCAGCACACCTTCCGTAGCGGCCTGATACAACGGCGACGGATGGCGTGCCACGTTTTCAAAGAGGCCCATGCATCCCGCGTCGGTTCCACCCACTGCGTCGCAGGGGTAATGCAATCCCCATGGCACACTCGTTACGCGCCCGGGCAGCTCGGTATTCACGAAATTCGCCAGTCGACCGAACAGCTGACCTGCCGGCACAAAGGGCGTCACGAAGTCCGCCACCTCAAGCACAGACTTGCCGTTGCGATAGGCGAAATAAAGGATGGCCGCGATCACGCCCAGCACACCGCCGTGGAATGACATGCCGCCCGTCCATACCTTGAATATCCAGAGCGGATCCGCAATGGCCATGTCCAGGCCGTAGAACAGCACGTAGCCAAGTCGACCGCCCAGGATGACGCCGAGCGCGCTATAGAAGATGAGGTCCGAGATACCAAGGTCGGTCCACCCGGCCAGCGTCCGGGCGCGGTATTTCGCCAGCCACCATGCGCAAACGAAACCCGCCAGGTAGGCGAGCCCGTACCAACGTAGCGCGAACGGCCCGAAGGCGATGATCTCCTTACTGAGATCGGGGTAGTTCAAGCCTGCTGCTCACGATGGGGAGGGCGCATTGTGTACGGCTGTCGCGTCTCGGGCCACCAGCACGGACGCAAGCAATGCGAACCGCCAGACCTCGTTAGACTCCGCAGCCTGGTCAGGGCAATCGCCGCACGCCTCGGGAAAAACCATCCGAGCGGAGGCCAGCTGCAGGAAACGCATCCGATGGAAAACACGCCGACATGTGCTTGATCCTCATTGCCCATGGCGCACACGCGCACCTGCCGCTGGTTGTCGCCGCCAACCGCGACGAGTTCCATGGGCGCCCCGCTGCTGCAGCGTGCTGGTGGCCCGACAGCAGCGGGCTGCTTGCCGGGCGCGACCTGCAGGACGGTGGCACCTGGATCGGCGTGCATCGGAATGGCCGCTTTGCGGCGGTGACCAACTTCGCCGAAGAACCGCCGCCGCCCAACAGCGCCAACAGCGCCGCCAAACGCTCGCGCGGAGAGCTGACCACGCTGTTTCTGCAAGGCGGCATGAGCGCGCAGGACTATCTCGCCGAAATCGCTGGCCGCGCGCAGCAGTACCGCGGCTTCAATCTGATCATCGGCGACGGCACTGCGCTGCATTTTTTCGGCAACCGCGATGGCGGTGCGCGCGAGTTGCAGCACGGTACCTACGGCATGAGCAACGACGTGCTGGACTGCGATTGGCCGAAAGTACAATTGGGGCGCCACGCCCTGCGCAACGCCCTCGACGCCATCGACGCCATCGACGCCATCGACGCCAGCGCATTGCAAACGCCGTCCAGCGCGGCCATGGGCCCGCAGCGTGAAGCGGAAGCAGCACCGACATCCGTGCGAGCACTCACTGATCGCTTGTTCGATGTGCTTGCCGACCGCCGCGTGCCACCGGACGAAATGCTGCCCAAGCGCGGCCGGGACATCGAGTTGGAGCGTCGCGTTGCACCGACCTTCATCAACAGCGATGCCTACGGCACGCGCGCCAGCACCGTCATCGTGTTGAGCCGATCACAAGGCGAAGTCCGACTCAGTTTTGCCGAGCGGCGCTTCGGTCCGATGGCACTTGAACTTGGCCGCGCCTATCACAGCTTTCAGGTAACTCCTGCCCTGTCGCACGCGCGGCCGCGCGAGTAGCGCTGCCGCGGACGGGCCCGCCTTTCACTTCAAAGCTTCCGCTTCGGCGCAATCACCCGGCCCATGCCGGCCGCAATGAGCTTCTCGCGCATATACGCCACCACATGCTCGGCGCATTCCATGGCCAGCACAGCCGTGAGCATTTTCTTTGATTCCGCGAGTGGAATGCCGCGGATCACCCACTTCACTTTCAGCAGGTTCGTGGCGTTCATCGACAACACCTGATAGCCCATCGCGGTGAGCAGCACCGCGCCCATCGGATTACCCGCCAGCTCACCACAGATGCCCACGGCCTTGCGCAACTCGCGGCCGTTGTCGGCCACGTACTTCAACGCCATCAACACGGCCGGATGCATGTCCTGGTACAGGTCTGCCACGCGCGAGTTGTTGCGGTCCACGGCCAGCATGTACTGCGTCAGGTCGTTGGAACCCACGGCAATGAAATCGGTGCGCTTGGCGATCTCACGGATCTGGTACACCGCCGATGGCACTTCGATCATGCAGCCGATCAACGGCATGGCCACCGAGTAGCCTTCGTCGACCACTTCCTGGTGACAACGGCGAATGATGGCGGAGGCTTGATCGATCTCGCGCAGATTGCTGACCATGGGCAGCATGATGCGCAGCGTTGCCGTCAGGCCCTCATTGGCCTTGATCATGGCGCGCACCTGCGAGGTCATGATCTCCGGGTGATCGAGCGTCACGCGAATGCCGCGCCAACCGAGAAACGGGTTGTCCTCGCGAATGGGGAAGTAGGGCAACGCCTTGTCGCCGCCGATATCCAGCGTGCGCATCGTCACCGGGCGCGGCGCAAATGCCTCCAGGTGTTCGCGATACATCACGCGTTGTTCTTCTTCGGTCGGAAAGCGGTCGCGCACCATGAACGGAATCTCCGTTCGATACAGACCAATGCCTTCGGCGCCCCACTCCAGCGAACGGAACACGTCGGCCGACAAGCCGATGTTCACCCACAGCCGTACGCGATGACCGTCGGGCGTGACCGCCGGTTCGTCCTTGTACTGCTTGAGTTCCTCCAGAAATACCTGCTCTTCGGCCAGCAGGCCTTCGTAGTGGCGGCGCAGGCCGTCAGACGGTCGCAGATAGGCATCGCCATAGAAGCCGTCCACGATCATGTCGCGGCCTTCGACTTCGGACAGCGGCAGATCCTCGCAACCCATCACCGACGGAATGCCCATGGCGCGGCAGAGAATGGCGGTGTGCGAACTGATGGAGCCCGACAACGACACCACACCCGCCAGCTTGTCGCCCGGCACTTCGCCGAGCATCGCCGGCGTGATCTCGCGCCCCACCAGAATCGTTCGGTCCGGGAAATGCACCTTGCGTCGACGCAGATCCTGCAGATATGCCAGCACCCGTTGACCCAGTTCACGCACGTCGGTGGCGCGTTCGCGCAGATACGAGTCTTCCATCTGCTGGAAGTTGGCCACGTAGTCGTGGATCACGCGCCGCAGCGCACCTTGCGCCCAATGACCCTCGCGAATCTGCGCGCGCACTTCGCCGCCCATCGCGTTGTCATCGAGCATGTGCAGATAGGCATCGAACAGCACCTGCTCTTCCTCGGGCAGGCTGCCGGCCAGTTTCTCGCGCACGCTGTTGATGTCGTCGCGTACAGACTGAATGGCGCGCTCGAACACCATCAATTCGATGGTGACGTCTTCGCTTTCGCGATCCGGCACGGCATCGAGATCTGCATAAGGTGAAATGACAATGCCGTGACCAATCACTACGCCCGGCGAGCCTGCAACGCCGCTGAACTTGGCGTCCTTGACGTCACGGCCGCGCTGATACAACGCGCCAGTCGCGCGCGCGTGCGCAATCACGCCCGCCAACTGCGCAGACAGCGTGATGAGGAAGGCCTCTTCATCCGCATCGAAGCGACGGCGTTCTGCCTGCTGCACCACCAGCACGCCGAGCATTTCGCCTTGATGCAGGATCGGCACGCCCAGGAACGCGTGAAACGGTTCTTCGCCAATCTCCGGCACATAGTGAAAGCGCGGATGTTCCGTGGCTTCTTCCAGGTTCACGGGCTCTGCGCGCTCACCTACCAGGCCCACCAGACCCTCATGGCGCCCGAGTGACAGCTTGCCGACGCCGCTCTTGTTCAGCCCTTCGGTGGCCATAAAGCGATAGCGCTGCGAGGCCTCTTCATACAGATAGACCGAGCACACCTCAGTGCCCAGCTCTTCCTGTACGCGCGCAACGATGAGCGCCAGCGCAGCGTTGATGTCGCTCGCAGCACCCACGTCCTGAACGATGCTTCGCAGGGTCTCCAGCATGCCCATGGCAGTGCCCTCCCTAATCGAGAACGGGAAGTTGTGGCGCGAGTTCCTTCAGCGCACGCCGATACACGTCGCGCTTGAAGGACACCACCTGGCCCACCGGGTACCAGTAACTCACCCAGCGCCAGCCATCGAATTCCGGCTTGTCCGTCTGATCCATGCAGACGCAATGATCCTCGGCAGTCAGTTGCAGCAAGAACCACTTCTGTTTCTGGCCAACGAAGTTGCCGGGCTCGTTCTGTTTGAGGAAGCGCCGCGGCAGCCGGTAACGCAACCAGCCGCGCGTGCAGGCCAGGATCTTGACCGACTCCTCGCCCAGCCCGACCTCTTCCTTCAATTCGCGGAACAGCGCCTGCTCCGGCGCTTCGTGCGACTTGATGCCGCCCTGCGGAAATTGCCAGGCATCCTGGCCCACGCGACGTGCCCAAAGCACCTGTCCCGATGGATTGGCCAGCACGATCCCGACGTTGGGGCGATAGCCTTCCGCGTCGATCATGTTGGCCCTCGGAAGCTATTGATTTGGGCCGGATTGTTCCACGCGCCAACGCCCGACAGCAATCAAAGACGCTGCGATCGACCGCATCAACAGCAAAGATTCATCACCCCGGCTCAACCCACGTCCACGAAGAACAGGCACTTCAGGTATTCACTCATGGGCAATGCGGGATGCACAGGATGATCCGGGCCGCTGCCACCCCGATGCAACAACACCAGCTCGCGCCGTGCCTGCCGACCTGCGGTACGGACCGCCGCCAGGTGGTCGTCGGCGCCGAGCAGCGCCGAGCAGGACGCGGAGACCAGCAGGCCGCCGGGCGCCAGCACGCGCAAGGCATCCAGATTGACCTTGCGGTAGGCGTCCTTGCCGGCCTTCTCGTCGGCGCGCCTGCGGATGAACGCCGGCGGGTCCAGCACCACGACATCGAACTGCCGACTCTCGGCGGCAAGCCGGGCGAGTGCCTTGGGCACGTCGAGCTGCAGCGTTTCGACCTGCGCACCGAGGCCGTTGCGCTCGGCGTTCTCGGCAAGCACAGCCAGCGCCTGCGCCGAGCTGTCCACCGCCAGCACTGAACTTGCGCCCACCCGAGCTGCGGCCAGCGACCAGGCGCCGGCGTAGGCATAGAGATCGAGCACGCGGGCGCCTGCCCGACCTACGGTGCCCGACGGGTTTGCAGCGCCGCCCATCCAACGCTCGATCAACCACCGACGGTTGTCTGTGTGGTCGAAGTACCAGCCGGTCTTCTGTCCTGTGAGCAAGGGCGTCTGGAACGTCAGACCCAATGCCTCAACGCGCAGCGGGTCGGCGAAGCTGCCATAGGCCACCTCCACCACTTCCGGCAACTGCTCCTGCGCGCGGGCGCCGGTGTCGTTCTTCAGGACCACCGCCCGTGGCTTGAACTCGGCGACCAGGATGTCCACCAGTGCCGGCAGGCGACGCTCCATGCCGGCCGACCCGGACTGCACGACCAGCACATCGTCGAAACGGTCGACGATGAGACCCGACAGGCCATCGGCATCTGCATAGATCAGCCGGTAGAAAGGTTGCATGTACAGCCGGTCACGGCGTGCCCGCGCCAGCGTAATGCGGTTGGCCAGCCACTGCGCGTCAGGCAGATCGGTCTCGGAACGGCTGATCACCCGCGCGCACAGCAACGCGTGCGGCTGCACGTCGGCCCAGCCGATGAAGCTGCCATCGCCGTCGCGCAGCTTCACGGTCTCGCCGGGTTCGAACCCCGCAAACGGCGAGCGTTTGATATCGACTTCGTTGGAGAACACCCACGGATGGCCACGCCGAACCCGGCGGGATTCGCCCTCGCGCAGGAACATGGTCTTTTCGGCCGCCGACTGGTTCGCCAAATGGCGCGCCGACTGGCTCGCATCGGCGTTGATCGCAGGTGTACTCACAGGTGTATCCGTATAAATAAAGGCAGCAGACGTCAGATCACGGCGACTGACGCTGAGGCTGAGCGCCTCATCGAGCCGGCCAGGCCCCCGGCGTCAGGATACCGGGCTGCCTCCGCTATGATCGCGGATTCGTACACTTCACCGGGAACAAAGATGGCGCTTCCGCCCGCGGACCGGCCGGCCAATCGGCTGGCACGGGAGACCAGCCCTTACCTTCTGCAACACGCACACAACCCGGTGGACTGGTTTGCCTGGGGTGAGGAAGCGTTCGAGCAGGCGCGGCAGGAGGACAAACCCATCCTGCTGTCCATCGGCTATTCGGCCTGCCACTGGTGCCATGTCATGGCCCACGAGTCCTTCGATGACGTAGCCACCGCAGAGGTGCTGAACCGGCATTTCATCAACATCAAGGTCGATCGCGAAGAGCGCCCCGACATCGATCGCATCTATCAGCTTGCGCACCAGTTGTTGACGCACAGCGGCGGCGGCTGGCCGCTGACCGTATTCCTGGACCCGCACACCCAGCTGCCGTTCTTCAGCGGCACCTACTTTCCCAAGCAGGCGCGCTACCAGCTGCCGGCATTCGTAGAACTGCTGCGACGCATCAACGACGTGTTCTGCAATCGCCGCGATGAACTCGCGGAACAGGCCGAGAAGCTGAAGTCGATATTCGCCGACATGGAACCTCAACTCGAAGCCGGTGCCCAGATTCCCGGCACCAAGGTGCTGCTGCGCGCGCGCGATGCCTTGACCAACAGCTACGACCACAGCGAAGGCGGCTTTGGCGAGGCGCCGAAGTTTCCGATGCCCACCACCATCGAGCGTGCACTGCGGCACTGGGCTTTCAGCAGCCGCAGCGACAACCGCGACTCCAAGGGCAACAAGGACCGCGAGGCCCTGGACATGGCGCTCAGCACGCTGACGAAAATAGCAAGGGGCGGCATCTTCGACCATCTGGGCGGTGGCTTCTTTCGCTACAGCACCGACCGGCGCTGGATGATTCCGCACTTCGAGAAAATGCTGTACGACAACGGTCCATTGCTGACGCTGTATGCAGACTCCATCGCCGTGTCGCGTGATGCATTGTTCGAAGGCGCCGTGCGCGACACCGCAGGCTGGGTGATGCGCGAGATGCAGCACGCCGATGGCGGTTACTTCTCATCCCTGGACGCAGACTCGGAAGGGCATGAGGGCAAGTACTACGTGTGGCGTCGCCACGAGGTGAAGCAACTCCTCAGCGAAGACGAATACCTGGTTGTGGAAACGCTATACGGCCTGGACAAGCCAGCCAACTTCGAAGGCAAGTGGAACCTGCACAGATACGACGCCTGGCGCGCCGTGATGGAACAGCTGTCGCTTGAACCTGACACGGCCAACGCACTGCTGGCTTCGGCCAGGAAAAAACTCCTCGCTGCGCGTGCACAGCGCGTGCGTCCGGCGCTCGATCACAAGGTCATCACCAGCTGGAACGGCATGATGATCAAAGGCATGGCCCGCGCGGGCATGCAGCTGGGCGAACCTAAGTGGATCGACTCCGCCTGTCGCGCGGCGGACTTCCTGCGCGAGCAGATGTGGCACTGCGATCAGCTGGGGCACAACGGCCGCTTGAGCGCGACGTGGGTCGATGGCGACGCGCGCCACGCAGGCTACCTGGACGACTACGCGAACCTGCTCGATGGTCTGCTCATGCTGCTGCAGGCGCGTTGGCGTGATACCGATCTGCGCTTCGCGATCGCACTGGCCGACGCGGTGCTCGAACACTTTGAAGACGTGACCAATGGCGGCTTCTATTTCACGGCGCACGATCACGAAGAACTGATCTACCGCCCCAAACCAACCGCCGATGAAGCAATGCCGCCGGGCAATGGTGTGCTTGCACGTGCGCTGCGCACGCTTGGCAATCTCATGGGCAACGCGCGCTACGTCGAGGCCGCGGAGCGCACGCTCAAATGGGCAGCCGGCCAGATGCAGCAGGCACCGGTGGGGCTGTGTTCAATGCTCTCGGCACTGGAGGATCACATCTATCCACCCGAGCTGGTGTTGATCAGCGGGCCAGCCGAGCAGTTGCAGGAATGGCACGCTGCTACGCGCGCTGGCTACACGCCATGGCGCACATGCTTCTGCATTGCCAACGATGTGCGCACCGTTCCACCGCCGCTGCTGCCACCCTATCTGCCGAGGGTCACGACTACAGGCGATCGAGATCGCCCTGTTGCCTATGTGTGTTCGGGGATGAGTTGTTCGCTGCCGATCCGGGATGTGGCCGCGCTGAAGAAGGCGCTTGCGGGCTGAGTATTCCTTGATCAAGCCGCTCCTGCGGCGCGATCAGGTCGGAGCGCGTAGCCGCATCATTCTCGACTGATGGTGAACGTGAGTCCGTCCGTAAGGTTGTACAACGCGTAGGTCGTGCCGCCAACCACGATGGGCGCATATACGCGACGCTTGAACACATTTCGGATCAACGCCTCGGCCACGTTCGGCTTGGCTTCACCAATGATGGACGTGACCTCGATGTCGGCCACGCGGCCCTCTGCGCTGATGCCGTAGGTGAACCTGAACACGCCCTCTTCGTGCGCGAGCTCAGGCACGAATGCGGCTCGACCCACGGAGACAGGCACGCAAAACAGCACGGGGCAGTGTTCAGCTAGCACCTCTTCGCCTTGCTTGAACTGGCGAAACGTGCAGCGTGTGCCTTCGCAGGCCAGGCACGCAGAGAAGTACTTCTGCCGCAGCTGCTGCGTTGCCGCGAGCCGCTCTTGCGGAAGCACCCCCGACGGACATTGCACAGGTTCGGCAGCAAACAGCGCGGGCGTGACCACGGCGACTGTCAGTGCGACCACGGCGCTCTGCAGCAGCAGGTAGATCGACTTCATATGCACACTTCCTCCCAGTGCCGGCACGCGGTGCGAGCAACCGTGTTGCAAGCGCGGTTAACTTGTAGACACGTGATCGCGCAGCGCGCTGAGCAGCTGTCGCCACCACAACCCCATCGAACGAATGAACGGCGCTGCCGCCTGACCGTAACGCGAAGGATGATCGATCGGCAACGCCGCCCAGCCCCGACGTTTCACGGTCACACGCGTGCTTTGACCAGACGCTTCGAAGGTGACTTCCAGCAATGCTGACTCATGCGCCGCGCAGCGATGTTCGGACTCGCGTGCATGGCCATCGGGTTTACGGGCTACGCGTTCTCGACTGCACCGTGGATGCTGTCGGCGTCCATGCTGCCGTTCGCGCTGTCCGGGTTCGCCATGCCAGCCATCCTGTCGCGGGCAGTGCCAGCAGACGCACAGGGCGAACTGCAAGGCGCCACGGCAAGCATGAGCGGCATCACCACGATTGTGGCGCCGCTGCTCATGACGCAGCTGTTTGCCTGGGCCACTGCACCCGGCAATGCAGTGAACTTCCCGGGTGCGCCATTTCTGCTGGCAGGTACGTTGGCCTTGCTCAGCCTGCTCTGGTTGATACGAACGCTAGGCCGACGCGCCCATGTCGATCACCAGCTCCGATCCATTCATGTAGCTGGATTCATCCGACGCGAGGAACAGCACGCCGTTGGCAATGTCTTCCGCGCGCCCCGGCTTGCCGCCGGGTACAGCAGAAGCAGCGATGAGATTCGGATCGATCGCATTGCCCGGCATGTTCATCGACATAGGCGTCACCGTCTGCCAGATGTTGGTGTCGATCACGCCCGGATGCACAGAGTTCACGCGAATGTTCCAACCGGAATTGGCCGACTCAAGCGCCACACCCTTCGTCAACAGCCGCACGCCGCCTTTGGTAGCGCAGTAGCCCGCGAGCGTTGCCGATCCCTGCAGCCCGGCAACGGAGGAGATGTTCACAATGGAGCCGCCACCGCTTTCACGCATCAGCGGTACGCCCGTGCGGATGCCAAGAAACACACCTTCAAGATTCACGGCCTGCTGCCTTCGCCAATCCGCAAGCGACATCTCAAGGATCGAACCTGCCCAGGCAATGCCGGCATTGTTCACCAGCACATGCAAGCCGCCCTCACGCGTACGAATGCCATCGACAATGGCCTGCCAGTTCTCTTCGCTGGTCACGTCCTGACGCAGCGCACGCGCCGCGCCACCCGCCGCAACGATGCCATCGACGACCGTCTGCACACCCGCTTCGTTCATATCCGTCGCGACAACGCGCGCACCTTCGCGTGCCAGTATCTGCGCACACGCACGGCCAATGCCTGAAGCTGCACCGGTCACCAGCACAACCTTTCCCGTCAGTCTCGCCACGCTTGTCTCTCCCCTTGATCAGTCTTCGTTGATTTGCGTTCAGCTGTTCGGAAACGGTATCCAGACGCCGCCGCGGCGGCTGCTTTCAACCACTGCCTCGATGAACAGCATGCCGCGCACACTGTCATCGATGCCAGGGAAATCCAGCGCGTTTGCGGCTGCTTTCGCCGCGCCTGCCGCGCTCACGGCTGTTATCCCTGCAGCGATGGCTGCATTGCGTGCATGAATCGCCGCAGCGACAGCGCGATAGAGATTCGCGAACGCCTCCAGAAAGCCCTCGGGATGACCCGCCGGAAGCCGCGTGGCTTGTGCAGCCGCTGTGCCCGTGCCAGGCCCACCGGTGCGCAGCACCTCAGTGGGCTTGTCCGCGTAGCGCAACGTGAGTGTGTTGGGGTCGGCTTGCGCCCACTCCAAGGCGCCACGATCGCCGTAGACGCGCAATCGAAGATTGTTCTCTTCACCCAGCGCCACCTGGCTGGCGACCAACGTGCCGCGCGCGCCGCCGACAAAGCGCAGCAACACGCTGCCGTCATCGTCCAGGCGGCGGCCCGCTACGAAGATGCTGAGATCCGCACACAGCGAATCAATGCGCAGGCCGGTCACATAGTCGACCAGGTTTTCCGCGTGCGAGCCGATGTCGCCCATACAACCCGCCACGCCCGAGCGCGCGGGATCGGTGCGCCAGCTGGCTTGCTTCTGACCGTCTGCATCGATCGGCCCTGCCAACCAGCCCTGCAGGTACTCGACGCACACGCGCCGCACCGTGCCCAGCGCGCCTTCGCGGACCCGTTGTCGCGCTTCCTTCACCATCGGATAGCCGGTGTAGTTGTGCGTCAACGCAAACAGCCGGTCGCTGCCGCGCAGCAACTCGCCCAGCTGCCGTGCCTCAGCGGCGGTCAGCGTCGCAGGTTTATCGCAGACCACGTCGAACCCTGCAGTCAAAGCGGCGTGCACCATGCTGAAGTGCGTGTGATTGGGCGTGGCGATGGTGACGAAGTCCATGCGCTGCTCGGACCCGAGCGCGGCTTCCGCTGCAAACATGTCAGCGACGTCGCCATAGCTGCGCGCAGCCGGCAGACGATACAACGCAGGGCCCGCCGCCCGGGACCGCGCTGCATCGGACGCGAACGTGCCACAGACCAGTTCGATCGCGCCGTCCAACTCGGCGGCCATCCGATGTACCGCGCCGATGAAGGCACCTTCGCCACCACCGATCAAACCCATTCGAATCTTGCGCATCGGCCTCGCCTGCCCGTGTCTGATTCTTTCGCTGCCGACTGCAACACCCAACATACTTGTCTGCCGCGGCGATCAAACCAGCATGCGCCGCGAGACTAACAGCATGCGCGGCAGTGGCGATGCACAGGTGCATCTGCTGGCCGACACAAACGCCCGGCAGCTGGCATGCTCGGCCATGCGGCCGCTTGTAGCTGCCGACGCAGATCACGAAAGCAACTGCGTCGCGCCGAGCCGCAGAACCCGATTGCAGACTTGAAGCGGCCACTGGAAGCAGAACGTGAATCAGATTATCCAGAACAATGCGACGCCACTTTCGGTGCAGTTGTATGCACTGCGCCGAGAATGCGTCAGAGACTTCGACGCCGTGTTGACTCGCCTCAGTGGCGTCGGCTTCGCTGGTGTCGAACTCTTCAACCTGTTCGGCATGACGCCCGGCGAATTTCGCAAGCGCGTGGAAGACCTCGGGATGCGGGTTTCATCCAGCCAGTTCCCTTGCGCCAATCGCGCACCCGTCAATCTGGTCATCGATACGCTGAGCGAGCTCGGGCTCACGCGTGCCACCTGCGAATTCTCGCCGGATGATTTTCGCGATCACGACGCCATTCTGCACACCGCTGAAATCATCAACACGCTGGCTGGGGAACTGGCCAGGCATGGCATCTCCGTGATTCTGCAGAACCACTGGTGGGAGTACGAAACGCTTGATGCCGAATTGAAATACCCGATGCTGCAGGCGCTCTGCCCGGATGCCCAGTTCGCAATCGACACCTACTGGGCCGCGAACTTCGGCAAAGTGAATGTGCCGGCCGAGGTGCGACGCGTGGCAGACCGTACACCCATGCTGATCATCAAGGATGGGCTCTTCCTCCAGGCTGAACCATTCACGAACAACCCATCGATCATCCAGAACGACGCAGGCCTGCAAGCGCTGCCGTATGACGAATCGCATGTCGCCGTAGGCAGCGGCCGGGCCGACATCAACGCCATCATTGCGGCGGCTGACCCCAACGTGATTGAATGGCTTGTCGTTGGCCTGGACACCTGCGCCACCGACGTGATGACGGCAATCACCGAGAGCCACCGATTTCTCACAGGCATGGGGCTGGCGCACGGCCGCATCTGAACAGGCCGCCCGAATCCAGCCCGCGGAACGCTCATCTGCAGAAACAATCTGACCAGGAAGACCCAGATACAATGAAACTGTACGAAGCAACGCCCGCCCCCAACCCGCGCCGCGTGCGCGTGTTCCTCGCCGAGAAGGGCATCACCGTGCCCATGGTTCAGGTCGACATGAGCAAGGGTGAACACAAGTCACCCGAGTTCATGAAGAAGAACACCAGCGGCAAGATTCCCGTGCTCGAACTCGACGACGGCACCTGCATTGCCGAATCCATTTCCATCTGCCGTTACTTCGAGGCTGTGCAGCCCGAGCCGAACCTGTTCGGGCGCAACCCGGTCGAGCTGGGCGTGATCGACATGCGCAATCGTCAGCTGGAATTCGAAATGCTCGGGCCGATCGGCGTGTCCTGGCGCAATGGCCCGATCGTCAGCCGGTTGTTCAAACGCGAAGGCAATCTGGCCGCGAAGGCAGAGAGCGATGCCGCGGCGAATGCGTTCTACACGCGGTTGAACAACGAGCTGGCAAACGCACAGTACATTGCCGGCGATCGCTACACGGTGGCTGACATCACCGGCATGGTGGTCATCGACTTCGCGACCAAGCTGGTCGAGCTGCGGCCCGCGGCTGATCTCGAGCATCTTTGGCGGTGGCACGCCAGCGTATCTGCGCGGCCCAGCGCTGCTGCGTAAGGCGCGCGGACGCGAGGGCGGCGAAGGCGCGAAGGCATCAGCGCATAGAAGTATCGGGGCAAGCTCGCAACGGGAGGCAATCCATGAGCGGAAACACTGCGAACATCACCGTCACTGCCAACAACGCGCCGTGCGGAGCTGCTGTGCACGGGGTCGACCTTACACACGCGCTCAGCGAGGAACAGATCGCGGCAATCCGCGGCGCCTGGCTTGCGCATCAGGTGCTGGTGTTTCCGACGCCCAGCGCGGGTAATCGGATGTTGCAGCTTGATGAGCTTGAGCGCTTCGCCAGCACCATTGGCCCGTTTGGCGTCGATCCGTATTTCGGTTCGGTGCCCGGCCATCCCAATGTCGCCCAGGTAAAACGTGCCGCTGACGAAACAACGCGCATCTTTGCCGAAGCGTGGCACTCGGACTGGAGTTTTCTCGCAGGCCCACCACAGGCGACGCTGCTGTATGGCAATGTGATTCCGCCAATCGGCGGCGACACCTTGTTTGCCAATCAATACATGGCCTGGGACGCGCTGCCAGAAGCACTGAAGCGCCGGGTGGCCGACAAGATGGGCGTGCACTCGGCGCGGCGTGGCTACTCGCCCCAGGGCTCCTATGGCGAAAGCGATAAGGGGCGCTCGATGGATATCAAGTATTCAGAGACTGCGATGGCCACGCAGCTGCATCCCATTACGCGCGTACATCCTGAGACCGGGCGCACAGCGCTGTACGTCAGTCCCGGCTACACCATTGGTATCGACGGCATGCCCGACGACGAAGCACAGGCGCTGCTCGGGCAATTGTTCGTGCATCAGGCGCAGCCCGAGTTCGTGTATCGCCACCGATGGTCTGCAGGCATGTTGCTGATGTGGGACAACCGCTGCCTGGTGCACGCTGCAACGGGCGGCTACGACGGACACACGCGCCTGCTGCATCGAATCACGCTCGCTGAGCGAGCCAACTGATCCCGTCAGTCAACCACTCGCCTTGAGCAACCGCGTCAGGCCGCCGCCGCAGCACTCGCGTGCACGCCAGCGTCAAAGAACGCCTGCAGGGAGGTGTGAAAGCGCAGGAACTCAAGCTTCTTGCGTGGCGTCAGCGCCTTCACCACATTGTCGGTTACGTCGATCTGTGCCAGCGTTCTGCCCTGCGCACTTCGCCGACCTTCGAGAAACCGCTGCCACTGATCTGGCGTCATCTCAACTATGAAATCCGCATCGCGCGTGTCGTTCGGTGCAAGGTCGGCAACGCCGTGGCAGCTGAAGCCGGCAAAGGTCACAAGCACGCAACTGCTACCCACCTTCACGCCCATCTTCACGTCGATCGAACCGCGTTTGCGGAAACCCGGGTCGGCGTTCACTGCGGCCTGGGCGTGCTTGAACCAGTCGGCGGAAAAGGATTCAGCGCTCATCAAAATGCTCCCGCTGCCTAGGCAAATGTGGTCGGCACACGCGCCGATGCATTGAAGAAGTCCTGGAAGTTCTGGTTGTACCGGTAGAACAGGTCCTGCCGGTACTGATCGTCTACTGGCGAGGTAGCGATGCTCTGCTCCTGCTGCAGGTCGATGCTGTTGAGCGTGTAGTTCAGGTCAGCGCGGCCATTGTCCTGAATGCTCCTGATCATCGCCTTCCATATCTCGAATGGCATCTCGATGACGAAGTCACACTCCTGCAGCTCGGCATCGGTGGCGCCGCGAATATCACCGCAGTTCAAGCCTTCGAACACAATCAGATAGTTCTCGCCGTTCACTCGGAAGCCCGAGGTTGTGTGGCATGCGCCACCACCACCGCTGTGCAGTGAGTTATCGCCGTTGTACACGTCCCGCACCTGGCGGAACCATTCCACGGAAGGAAAGCGCAGCATGATCAGTACTCGAGGTATTTCTTGAGCGTCGGGTGCAGGTTGGCGGCGCGCGGCACACCAATCCAATCACACAGTTCTACGTAGTCGCGCATGTAGTCGCCGACCAGATGAAGATAGGTCGCCATCCCAACCGTGCGGCCACCCTGAACGCCACCACCAAAGATGATGGCCAATGCCGGGCGCATCGTGCTCTCTTCGAGTTCCGCCGCCATGATCGCCTCACCGATGGTGAGCATGGTCTGCATGATGTCCGCAGCCCCGGCCTGATGCGCAACCGCATACTTCAAGTGGTCGTAGCCATAGGTGAGATGGCGCGCGTGATCTTCAATGTACTTGGCGTAGATGTGCCGTTCAGCATCGTTGTGCGCGGCATTCAGCAAGCCACGCAGGATCTGCATGCCGTAGGTGCCGCGCAGCAGATACAGGTACGCGACCGACTCTGTCCAACCGCCGCGACTTTCCAGAATCATGCGATTGACCAGACCGCGGCTCTCAAGCCCAAGTCCGCCGCCGTTGGCCAACGCGCGCTTGCGCAGCGCTTCGATGATGCGCGCGCAATCGAAGGTGGCACTCGCAAGAAACTGCTTCACCTCGTAGTAGCCATAGGACATCTGGTCCTGCCAGTACGTGATGATCTCGATCTCGGTGTTGGCGTACTGCGACAACTCGGTGCAGACCTGGCACACGGCACGCTCTACGTCTTCGGGCAGCGTTTTCAGGCTCGCCCAAGGCACGTCGGTTGCCGGAATCCAACGGCGCTGGATGGCCTCTTCATACAGATCGGCCGCACTGTCAGCCCACATCTGATGCTTGCTGCGCAGGTTGTAGGGCAGTGGCGGCACGCCAGCCCGAGGTAGCGCACCGCGGGGGCGGCGCGTCTGATCGTCCCAGTGCTCAGGTACCTCACCATAGATACCCACATTCAGATCGCTGATGCGCAGCCCGTGCTCACCGGGCTTGACCCGAACGCCCCACTCGGCAGAGAGGCCCATCCAGTCATAACTGGGAACGGGTACACCCTCGACCATTGCAACGCCGGTATTGCCACCAGCCACCGCTACCGGCGGCACCATTGCGCCGCCACTTCTGTCTGCCATGTCCTTCCCCCTCTTCCGACTACAGCTGGCGTAACCGCGTTCTAAGTTGCGTCCTGCGGCTACACGGGAAGATCGTACTGAGCAGGCACACTCGAACGACCGTTTTCAAATCGATCGCCAAAGCCGGCCGTGCGCACGCGCTGCATGTACTCCTTCAATTGCCGACGACGGATGGCGAGCAGTTTGCGGTGTCCTTCGTCATATCCCTGCTTACCGCCACCCAGCAGAATTGCCAGCGCCTCGGCAGTCTCGGCTTGCGTGCCCGCAGGGTTCTGCACCCCGGACATCAACTGTGCCTCGGCTTCGTCGAGGTAGTACTGAATTTCTTCACGCCGCTCCGGTGCAGCCTCTGACAGATAGCGCAGGTGCATCACACCGAACGCCACGTGCCGCGCTTCATCCTGTGCACACAACCGGTACATCACTTTCTCGGCTTCGTTCTGACCAAACAGTTCGCCCATGCGGAACATGGTCAGCACTGCGCCTTCGCCGGAGATGTGCAGTCGCGTAGACATCTCAGTGAAATCACGCGCCAGATCGATGCTGCCGACGAACCCGGACGTAGCCCCTGACATGCGCATCATGCCGCCGCCATTGGCCAGTGCCCGCTTGCGGAACACGTCCATATGGCGCGATTCATCCATCACCTGCGCCAGCAACACCTGACGTGGCTCGAGGAAATCCGACGTAGTGCTGCCCACCCAACGCGCCGGCACATCGCCCGCGACGAACTCCACTTCATTGAAGAAGGTGCACAGCAGGCACTCTGCTTCTTCGATGTCGTCGGGCAATGGCGTGATCGTGTGCCAGGGCACATCGGTGGCCGAACTCCACTGCCGCTGCATCGCTTCTTCGTAGAGGAACGTGGCGTTCTGCAGCCAGATTTCCGGCTTCGTGCGCACGCCATAGGCACCAATACGGAAGGCTTCTGGACGCTCGCCCGCGCCGCGCGGCCGACCTGTCATGTTGTGGCTGGTCTCGGGGATATCCCCGTACGTGCCCACCTGAATATCGGCGAGGCTCAGGCCACGTTTGCCGGGTTCAGCCCGGGTGCCCCACTCACCCATGTGCTGCATCCAGCTGGTGTCCAGGTCGTACTCAATCGGCTTGATCGGTGCTTCGCTCATGTTTCACTCCAACTATCGCAAGACAGGGGAACGCGCGCGCGGGCCCGACGGGGCGGCGCAAGTGCCAAACGCTGCACGAATGTGCGGGACGCACCGATCTAGCGCCAGCTGCAGAGCCGAGTCAATCCAGGCACGCGTTGGCTCAGACCTGGTCTGCCGGACGCGCCGGCGTCAACGTCACCGCCAGCACGCCCGCAACCACCAGTGCTACACCCGCCAGTTGAACCGGCGTCATCACTTCCTCCAGGCCGATCCAACCGAGCCCGATGGTGGACACCGGACCCAGCGCACCGACGATCGCCACCGTAGACGCGCCAACGCGACGCAGCGCTTCGGATGTCAGAAACACAGGGATCACGGTACAGAACACCGCCATCACCATCGCGTAGCCGAACACGGGCAGCGGCAGCTGCAATGCATCGAGCGGCCGCATGAGCAAGAACTGCAGCACACACGCGGCTGCTGCGGCGACCATCGCATACGCGCTGAAGCGCATCGAACCAACCCGCGCGATGACCTGCCCACCGGCAACCAGATAGGTTGCGTAGCAAACAGAACTGCCCATCGCCAGGGCAGCGCCCAGCAGCACGTCGTGGCCACTGCCGCGCACGCTCTGCAGCAGCACCAACGCAAGCCCCGCGTAGGTCAGGCCCAGCGCCAGCAGCTCGCGCCGGCTGACCGGGCGCGCCAACAGCACGGCCGACAGCATCACCACGATGGTGGGGTAGAGAAACAGCAGCAAGCGCCCAAGGCCCGCGCTGATGTACTGCAATGCCAGAAAGTCCAGGAAACTGGCTGCGTAGTAGCTGAGCAATCCGAGCAGCACCACCAGGAACAGATCGCGGCGCGATAACGGTTTCAGCGTTCCGCGTCGATGGCTCCACACCGCCACCACTGCAAAGAACGGCGCAGCGAACGCCATACGCAGTGCGAGCAACGTGATCGGGTCCTGCACGTAGCCATACGCAAGCTTGATCAGAATGGGTCGCAGCGAAAAGAACAGCACGCCGGCCGCAGCCAGCAGCAGCCCGATGATCCAGTTGCGGCGAACAACGTTTGTGCCGCTCGTAGCTAGCGCTGTGCTTTCGCTCATCCGTGCATGCGCGTCGGCCATTTCATGTGCATTGCCTCTGTCCGACCCGCATCAAGCCGACCAGAGCGACAGCAGCAGACCCGCATTAGGCGGCGTGTGTCCTGCCACCATCTGCGCATACGCCGCCTGCACCGCGTCTGGGCCACGATGCTGCTGCACATCGATCCAGCCCGCCGCCGCCGCGATGAAATCGCGCCAGGCCGGCGTCACACGCGTTTCCATCCAACCCGGACCCCACTCCTTCGCGCGCTTCTGAATCTGCGCAGGGGCAAAGAACATCGCCGGGCGCGGGCCCGGCAGCGGCGCACGATCGCTGACCGGCTGTTGCCAATGCGTAATACCTACGCCGCAGCTGTACTTCAAGGTGTCGGCGCCAACGCCTTCGTAGTGGGTGTGCACCGCGCGCCGTACTGTTGCGTTGCCCGCCATGTCGATCAGCACTGCGGGCCGCGACGGCAGACTGGACAGTTGGTCGTACGTCACCACGCTGTCATAACAGCCAAGACCTTCAACGAACGCCCTGTTCGCGGCGGACGTCAGCCCGATCACGCGGCAACGGTCACGGCGTTGACGATGCAGCAGGAACGCAAGTCCAAATGCCGTCTTGCTGGACGCGCTGGTCAGCAATACGTCCTGCGCCCCGAAGAAATCGTTGTCGAGCAGGAAGTCATCGAGAAAGAACGACGTCATGTACAACGGCCGCAGCAGCATCTGCCAGGGCTCATCGACTTTGGTCCAACTGGGGTCAGTAGCGCAGCGTGTGTACTGGTTGTAGGTCGGTGCCAGCGCCGCACGATGCGCCGCACCATCCACAAAGCCGTGCTTGCCGATGCGCTCCGGCTTCAGCACCACGTGGGTCGACATGGGCAGGTAGCCATAGAACCGCTCGCCAACCTCAACGCCTTCAACGTTCGACTCAAGCACGTCGGCGAAACCCCACACGGGAATCCGGCCGTAAGCTTCGGGCGCCGGAAAGAACTGCCAATAGCCAATGCTGCTGTCACCGGCCACGCCGTAGGTGATGTTGTTGGCGGTCAACGCGAACACATCCACTTTCAACAGCACTTCCCCAGCACCTGCGACCGGCGTGGGCCCGCTGCGCAATTCAGATTGTTTGAGATCGCTTCGGGAAACGAGCAGGTCCTGAGCGTTCATGCGGGTGGTCCTCAACAAAATGGGCGGCGCAGGATAAGCGCTAATTGCACGCGTATCCGCGCGGCGGTTTTGCACACTTGGCGCTGCTTGGGTCAGCTGACCTGCGCTAAGGTGCAGTTCGCCCGCACTCAACCACCTGCTTTTCAGAGGATCCCCCATGGCCAAGATGTTCCCCAAGCACCCCAACCTGGTCGGTGGCTTCGCCCCGCTGCAGATGGAGTGCGATGCACCGGATCTCGTCATCGAGGGCGAAGTGCCCCGCGATCTGAACGGCACCTTCTATCGCAACGGCCCGAACCCGCAGTTCGCGCCGCGCGGTAACCATCACTGGTTCGGCGGCGACGGCATGGTGCACGGCTTCAAGATCGATGACGGGCGCGTCTCCTATCGCAACCGCTGGGTCAAGACCATCAAGTTCAACACCGAACGCGCCGCAAAGCGGGCGTTGTTCGCATCGTTCAACCCCATGGACACAGACCCCAGCGTGCAGGGCATGGAGACCGACGGCATCGCCAACACCAACATCGTGTGGCACGCCGGCAAGTTGCTGGCGCTGGAGGAAGCCCACGCGCCGTTCGAACTGGACCCCGACAGCCTCGACTCGATCGGGCCATGGAACTTCGGCGGCAAGCTGGTGGGCCCGATGACAGCACACCCGAAGATCGACCCGGAAACCGGTGAGATGCTGTTCTTCGGCTACAACGCCACCGGCATGATCTCCGAAGACATGTCGTTCCATGTGGTCGACAAGCACGGCAAGCTGACACGCTCGGAGACCTTCAAAGCGCCCTACGCGGCCATGGTGCACGACTTCATGGTCACGCGTGATTACGTGATCTTCCCCATCATGCCGCTGACCGGCTCGATGGAACGCGCCATGCGCGGCGCGCCGGTGTACGCGTGGGAACCCGAACTCGGCACCTGCATCGGCATCATGCCGCGCAAGGGCACGGTTGCCGACCTGCGCTGGTTCAAGGGCGACCCAGCCTACGTTTTCCACCCCATGAACGCGCACAACGATGGCGATGTTGTGACCTGCGATGTGTGTGAGTTCGAACAGGCACCGCTGTTCCCGATGCCCGACGGCACGCCTGGCGATCGCAGCAAAGCGGTGCCGCGTCTGACGCGTTGGACGTTCGACATGAGTCGCAACACCGACGACTACACGTGGGCCCGCCTCAACGACATCGCCTGCGAGTTCCCGCGCCTCGACGAGCGACGCACCGGGCTCAGCTATCGCTACGGCTTCATGGCCTGCAATACCGATCCCGATTTCAGCCTCGGTGGCTTCAATGCCATCGGCCGCATCGATCACCAGACCACCAAGCTGGACCTCTACGACGTGGGTCCTGGCTGCGCGACGAACGAGCCCATCTTTGTGCCGCGCAACGACGGCGCCGCAGAAGGCGACGGCTATGTGCTCGCGAACATCTATGACGAAAACCGAATGGCCAGCCATCTGGTGATTCTGGACGCGCAGAACCTCAGCAGCGGGCCACTTGCCACGGCCTATCTCGATCACCGCGTGCCGTTTGGCTTTCACGGCAATTGGAAGCCTGCCAATTAGCGGCACCGGGGGCCCGGCGGCGCACGCCGCCGTTTCTCCTGGTAAAACGGCGGCGCCGCATGCCGCCACTGTTCATTGGGTGGATGCCGCGGTCATCGGGCTGAATCTCTGCCCGTTCGCGCGCGGCGTGCAGGTGGGCAAGCGTGTGCGCTATGTCGTCAGCACAGCCACGACCGCTGCAGAGCTGCTCAGCACCTTGGAAGCGGAGCTTCTGCTGCTGCAGCAAACCGCCATCGATGTCATTGAAACCACGCTGCTCGTGCATCCATGGGTGCTTAACGCGTTTCGCGACTACAACGACTTCCTCGGCGAAGCAGACGACCTGCTCGTGGCGCTGGCACTCGAAGGCGAACTGCAGATCGCCAGCTTCCACCCTGACTATCAGTTTGCTGGCACGGCGGCGGCTGACATCAGCAACTACACCAACCGGTCGCCCTACCCAACGTTGCATCTGCTGCGCGAGAGCAGCGTGTTGCGCGCGACCGAATCGATGCCGGACACAAGCGCAATCTACGAAGCCAACCTGCTTACGCTTGCGGCACTTGGTGTGGACGGTTGGCGCACTCTTGGCGTGTCGGCGCCCGAGTGACCCGCGCCGTCCACGCGCACACGTTGTCAGCCAGCACAGCGCTGCCGCAGCGCAGGCGCGGTTGCAGAAGCTGCAGTACCGGTACTGCCTCCGGCAGAAAACAATCGTTGAGTAGCAATGCAACTTCGCGATCAACGCTGCGCAATGTCCTATGCGGAGCGACAGCCGTGTGATCGACGCTGCGTGACGCCGCGACGTCGCGAAGAACAGCGCGCTCGTTGCGCGCCCAATCGCGCCCGGTGGCGGAATGAGGCTTCGTTGAACCGCTATTGGCTCGCAATTGCACGCTTCGCGTTGGACAACGTCCGCGCACACGCCCGATACTCCTCATTGAGTCGAGTGCAGATGTAACTCTGCAGTTCGATGCGGCCGCGGGTGTAGCGCGCAGCGTCTTCAACGACACTCCACTTGGGCAACCCTGCATTCCAGCACCGTGAGTAGGCAGCGAACGAATCCACTTTCAAGGTCAGGCCGGATACACGATCGCGGTCTGGCAGCAAAACCACTTGCCGGGTTCACAATCGGTTCAACGCTGGCGCGTCGAGTGGACTGTGCAATCAGCACTGCGCGCAGGGTGACTCACTGCTACCGTGCCCTTTGTGTGGCAGAGGACCATGTTGTGAAGACGTCGAGGCGATCTCTAAGGACATCAATCGCGCACGCGGCATTGCTGCTCTCTGCGATCTCAATCATCTGGATAGCAGCAAGCTTGCTGAATATCGTCCCCTTGGTGTTTTCGTTGCCTGGTGAGAGCAGTCTCCGTGTGCACGCGGCGGTTACAGTAGGATGCCTGCTGGTCGCCGCCTGGGGGTACTGGAACGAATAGCAGCACCTGCATTACCTGCATTCACGGTCGAAAAGGCGGACGTCTCCCCCTGCCAACACACGCAACCCAGCCTAAACACTCAATCGAGGCACTGAGTCATGCTCAAAAAGTCGGATGTATGCATCCTATTGGCCGTCATGGTCGCATTCGCAGTCTCCGGACTTCTCTGGTTCAACGGCCAGAAAGAAGAAGGCCTGTTCACAGCCATCTGGGTTCCATCAATTCTTGGCTTCGGCATCTACTTCAAGGTATTGACCCTGATCGGAGCCAGGAAATGACAGAACCAATGATTCTCTACTCCGGCATGTTCTGCTTTGCGATGACCGTGATCGGGATACTTTTCACGGCCAACGAGTTCAGGAAGATGTAGCGAAGTTCAGCGATCACTGGGAAGTGCGGATCGCCGTTTAGAAAATCGTGCGGCGCGCACGCTGAGCGCCCGCCCTCGCGGCAAGCCCGTCGTAGCGGGTCTTCCTTCGTTCCGCGCACGGCCACAACTGAGGCGACGGCACTGGCGCGAACGGCAGAACACCTGGAGTTGATCTGCGGTGCCAGATTTCAAAGGCAACAAACAATCGTTGCCGAGTAAGGATTGCGTAGCCTGCGGTCGGCCGATGTCCTGGCGTAAGTCCTGGGCCCGGAATTGGGATCAAGTGCGCTTCTGCTCCGATGCATGCAGGAACAGAAAACGTGGCTGAGTGCCGCAGCCTCGTTGTCGTGCTGGGCGACCAGCTCGACCGCAGCGCGGCCGCCTTCGACGGCTTCGACGCCACGTGCGACGTTGTCTGGATGGCCGAGGCAAGTGAGGAGAGCACGCATGTGTGGAGCAGCCAGCAACGCATCACGTTGTTTCTCGCCGCGATGCGCCACTTCGCGCAGACGCTGCGCGACGAATGCGTAACGCTGGACTATCGCCAGCTGCACGAGGGCACGCTTGGCGCAGCGTTGACTGAGGCGGTTCGCCGGCACCGGCCGAAGCGCGTGCTGTTGACGCTGCCAGGCGACTGGCGCGTCCTGCACGCGCTGCGCGCGGCCGTAGGCGATGTACCACTGGACGTGCGCGATGACCGGCACTTCCTCAGCACGCCTGCCGACTTTGCAGCGCACGCCAAGGGCCGCAAGCAACTGCGCATGGAATATTTCTACCGCGAGATGCGCCGACGGCACGCTGTGTTGATGGACGGCGACGATCCGGCCGGTGGCGTGTGGAATTTCGACGCCAGCAACCGCGCCGCGTTCGGCGCCACTGGCCCTGGCTTGGTGCCAGGCGCGCAACACTTCGCGCCCGATGCAATCACGCAAGGCGTCATCGATCTGGTCAGGACTCGCTTTGCCGGTCACCCAGGCCGTGTCGACAGCTTCGGCTGGCCAGTGACGCGCGCACAGGCCCTACAGGCGCTGCAGCGCTTCATCGATGAACGGCTCGAACACTTCGGCCAGTGGCAGGACGCGATGTGGGCCGGCGAGCCCTGGCTATACCACGCCCACATCTCTGCCGCCATGAACCTGAAGTTGCTGCAGCCGCGTGAAGTGATCGCGGCGGCCGAGGCTGCATACCGCGCTGGCCGCGCGCCGTTGCCTGCGGTAGAGGGTTTCATTCGCCAGGTGCTCGGCTGGCGTGAGTATGTGCGTGGCGTCTACTGGTTGAAGATGCCAGGTTACGCCGGGCTCAACGCGCTCGTTGCGCAGCAGGATCTGCCGGACTGGTACTGGACCGGTCAGACTTCCATGCGCTGCCTTGCCGACGCCATCAGCCAGACACTGGAGTTCGGTTACGCGCACCACATCCAGCGGCTGATGGTCACCGGGCTGTTCGCGCTGCTCTACGGCGTCGAACCGCGCCAGGTACATGAGTGGTACCTCAGCGTCTACGTCGACGCAGTGGAGTGGGTCGAGTTGCCGAACACCTTGGGCATGAGCCAATTCGCCGACGCAGGGATCATGGCCAGCAAACCCTACGCCGCCACCGGTAACTACATCGCCCGACAGAGCAACTACTGCATCGGCTGTCGATTCAACCCGGCGCAGCGCAGTGGCGACACCGCCTGCCCATTCACCACACTGTATTGGGACTTTCTCGCACGCCATCAGTCGACACTGTCGAAGAATCCGCGCATGGCGCTGCAGGTGAAAAATCTGGCGCGCATCTCCGCGGAAGACATGAATGCAATCGCTGCCCGCGCTGCAGACATACGCAGCGGTGGCATCTCATGAACGTGCATGTCCAAAGAGATGCCTTCGAACCCACGATCGATGCCATGCTGGCGCGCGTGGCGGTGGTGCGTCCCGGTGACTACGCGCGCACGCGCAACCACATCGATGGCGCCGTCACGTGCCTGTCACCGTACATCACGCACGGCTTTATCTCGTTGCCTGAGCTGCTCGCGGCGCTGCGCCAGCGGCATGAGATCGATGACGGTCACAAGCTCGTCTACGAACTCGCCTGGCGCGAGTATTTCCATCACGTGTGGCGGCATGCAGGCGACGCCATCTTCGCATCACTGCACAACGGACCGCTGCCCGACGCGGCATACCTGCGTGAACTGCCCGATGACATCCGGCGCGGCGCCACGGGCGTGCCGGTCATCGACGCGGCTGTGCGCTCGCTGTACGCGACCGGCTGGCTGCACAACCACGCGCGCATGTGGCTGGCCAGTTATGTCGTGCACCTGCGCAAGGTGCACTGGCGCGCTGGCGCTGACTGGCTTTACGGGCACCTGCTCGACGGCGACCTGGCCAGCAACCACCTCAGCTGGCAGTGGGTGGCCGGCACCGGAAGCAGCAAGCCATACCTGTTCAACGCCGAGAACGTCGCGCGATACGCGCCGCGGTCATGGCACAGCGCAGGCAGCGTGATCGACGCGTCTTACGCGGCGCTCGAGGCCATGGCACGCAGCGACCGGCCGGCGAGTGGCAGCGCTGGCCAGCCCGTCGACGAACCACGCCTACTGCACGCGCCGCCCGCGGGACTGACGCAGACCAACACGAAGCTGCTGGCAGACGCATGGCTGGTCCACCCGTGGGCGCTGGGCGAGCCGCCGCCAGGGCAGCGCGCGCTGGGCGTCTGCTTCGCCGACTTTCACCGCCGCTGGGCCTGGAGCGAAAGGCGCTGGCACTTCGTTGTTACGCGCATGGCGGCGCTGGGCGCCTCGCCTGTGTGGTGCGACACCGCCATACCCACCAGCGCCAGCGCGCGCGCCGAGCCACACCTGGGCGCACGCCTGCAGCCAGCTTCGCTGTCGCCAATGCAGCGACTGTTTGCAGAGCCAGGGAGGCGCTACGCGTCGTTCACGCAGTTCTGGCGCGCCGTGCACGGCTGAGCTGCATGCAACCGAGTCAATGCGCGCAGCACCTACACCCGCACTGACAATTCCGAGCCTGCGTTCAGGTCCAACGCGCACGAGGCTAAGCCGTTGGCCGGCGCACGCACGTATTCGAGATAGTCACGATGGTCGGCAGGGAACGCACCAACGTTGTCGGTCAGCACAACGGCGCCGGAGCGCATGCGCGGTTGCAGAAGCTGCAGCACCGGCAATGCACCCGGCGGAAATCCGTCGTTGAGGAGAAAGTCCACCTCGCCGTCGACGCTGCGCAGCAACACGCGTGACAATTGATCGAGGAAGCGCAGCGGCAACCGGCGCTCTTGACGGGCCGCTAGAGAAAAAACACCGCTGAAACCCAGGAAAAAACCTAGCCAGGCGCGCGCGCGCCACGCTGGACGTCATCCTTGAGCCTGCTGCTCACGTTCTGGTCGAACGCGCCCCGGCGGTTTCATCACGAATCACGTGGCAGAGCGCGCAGGGGTCAGCGTGGGCTCGCTGTATCAGTACTTCCCGAACAAGGCCACATCGCTGCTGCAACTGCACGTACGCGAAGCACGCCACATACTTCTATGTGTGCAACAGGCGTTGCACCAGGACGGAAAAACACCGGCACAGCGCGTGCACAACGCCGTTCGCGTGTTCTTTGCCACCGAAGCGGCTGAAGCGCCGTTGCGCAACGCGGTGGCACGCGCCAACACACTGTTTGCCGATGCGGCGGAGTTCAAAGAGATAGAAGACGCCGCGCGGCAGTTCGTGCGCAGCTTTGCCGCCACTCAACTGCACATCGCCGCGCCGCAGGCGGGTGGAGCCGCCGAGCTTGTCATCACCGTTGTGTCCAGCATGGCCGAGCGCGTGACTTCCCACACCACAGCGCCTGTGGCACTGGATTACTGGGCGGATTGCGTATTCGACATGCTGATGGCTGTATTGCCGCTACCCAAGCGACCGCGCAGACGCTGACGACACAAGACCCACCGCCGATGCTTCAACCAACTGGCCGATGCTTGAACCAACTGGCCGATGCTTGAACCAACTGTTTGGAGACCACGCCAATGCAGACCATGGCCCACGTTTCTGCCGGTACCCGCGATGTCGTCGCGGCGGGCGCGTTCTACGACGCCGTGCTGAGTCCGCTGGGTATCAAGCGCACGATGGAATATCTGCCGTTCGCCATCGCCTATGGCGTTGATCAACCCGAGTTCTGGGTGCAGTTGCCCTTCGATCAAACGCCCGCCACGCCAGGCAACGGTGTGCACTTCTGCTTTCGTGCCGAAAGCGCAGCCGCAGTAGCCCCTTTCACACCGCTGCAATTGCCGCAGGCGGCCGCAATGATGGCCCGCCGGGGCTTCGCCCCGACTACACGCCCAACTATTACGCGGCCTTTGTACGCGATCTCGATGGCAACAAGCTCGAAGCAGTGTGCTTCCTCACGTCGTGAAGCAGGGGCGGGGCAGGGGCTATCGCTTGCCGAATGCCTGCGTTTCAAGTTTGCGATGCAGGTACGTGTTGTCCGGCGACAGCGTGCCTTCCGCAAACAACTGCTGCGCGGCCTTGGCGAACGCGCCATAGGCAGCGCCGCTCAACACACTGCCAAGTGAGATTCGCCGCGCGCCAAGTCGCGTGAGGTCCGCCACTGTCGGTCCACCGGGCAACATGAGCACGTTCATGGGCTGTGCTGTCGCCGTCACGGCCCTGCGAATCTGGTCGGCATCCACAAGTCCGGGCGCATACACGACGTCTGCACCCGCCTGCGCGTAGGCCGACAGCCGCGCCAGCGTGTCATCCAGATCGGTGACGCCACGGATGAGGTTCTCGGCGCGTGCCGTGATCACCATGCCAACGCGCCGCGCGGCCACAACCGCTTCGCCGACGCGCTCGATCGCTACGTTCAACGGTTCAACATAGCGGTCTGCCGGGTTCCAATCCTCGATCGAACAGCCGACAGCGCCCGCCTCCGCCAGCAACTCGATGGTGCGCGCAACGCCGCCCTGGGCTTCGGGGAAACAGCGCTCTGCGTCAACGTTCACCGGAAGTTCCGTTGCGCTGCAGATGGCGCGCACATGCGCCACCAGCTGATCGCGCGTGACCGTGCTGTCAAGTTGGCCGATCGAATTGGCGAAGCCCTGGCTGGTGGTTGCCAGTGCTTGAAACCCGACAGCGGCAAGCAGCTTCGCTGCGCCCATGTCGTGCGGATTCGGCATGACAAATGTGCCGGAATCATGCAGCTCGCGAAATCGTTGAAGTGCATTCAGGCGCGCCTGCGTGCTTGTCATGTCATTGCTCATATCAGGTCCTCGTAGGGTCAGGTTCCAACTGGCGCGGCGGACCGCACTCAATCATCTCCACCGTGCAGCTCATCGTCACTCGCCACCCGATTCTCGCCAATCGACATCGCGCAGATGCGCGACACGTGCAGATAGGGCAATCCTGACTCTTTCACCCACGCGTTGAACTGCGCCTGCACCTTCACGCGATCGCGCTTCGAGGTGACCTGCTCGGCAATGTCCAACTCTGCATCGCGCATACAGGCCAGCACATCCTGCGACGTCATGTAGGCGTCCCATCCGAGAACGCGCAGCAGCATCTGCCCGGAGCCACCACCCAGGCGATCGCCACGCTTGGCCAGCAGGTCCAGCAAGCCTGATTGATCGTCGGCCGGCCATGCTGCGAGAAACTTGCCAAAGCAGCCGTGCTCGCCTGCAATCTCAGTGACAAACGCCGCGTTGCGCCGAACCGAAGTGATCCTGGTAGCGTTGCGCACGATGCGCGTGTCGACCGCGAGCTCTTCCCAGAACTCGTCCGGGCGGGCCAGCAGAATCCGCGGCACAAAGCCGAGGAAAGCTTCTTCGAAGCCCGGCCACTTGTTGTCGATCACGCGCCACACAAAGCCCGCACAGAACACGCGGCGCGCCATCTCTGCCAGCACGCGATCGTCGCTGACCGCAGCGAGGGCCGCGTATTCGGGTTTCCGGGGAAGCAGCTTGGCCAGCGCCTTCGGCCCGCCTTTGCGCTTCTCGGCGCGCTGCCGGATTGTCTTGAACGACTTCATTCCGCCACCTCAATCGCATCATTGACCGTGCGTCGGTCATACCGATTGTGGCAGCCTCGCAACCTGAAGCACACGACCCCAGGGAGCCCGCAGATGATCACGCTGCCGCAGCACTGCGAATTCCTGTCGGATGCGTGGCTGGCCGAAGCCCAGGCGTTCTTTACCCGCGAGCTGCGACATCGCAAGTCGCGTCTGGCAGGCAAACCGTTCTCGGTCAGCGAGCGTTTCACAGATGCACCGCCGCACATGAAGCTGCCGAACGACGTTGCCGAATGGCAGCTGAAGTTCGACGGCGAACACTTCGACATTGCACGGGGCTTCAACACCAACGCAGACGTGGTCGTGGAAGGCGACTACCAGGCCGTGTTGTGTGCGGCACAGTTCGTCGGCGTGCTTGCGCCCGGTGCGGCTGAACACATGTGGCGCGAACTGCACACGATGTATGGCAAGCACGCCGTGCGTGTGCGTGGTCATTTGCCCAACGAAGCACAGTCCGAGCTCATGGCATTGCTGCACGACCACATGGCGCGCCGCACCGTTGAGAACCCCGACCTCGCACATCGCGCCAGGCAGCAGGGTCTGTGCGACAGGATTCGCGAGATGGAGACGCAGGGCTACACCGTCATCGAACGGGCAATCTCGCCCGAGTTCGCCGACGAAGTACGCGCGGCAACCTTGCGCGCGCTGCTGCCGCATCAGACCTTTTCGATGAACTGGATGCTGTATCACGGCCGCGAGTTTGAACAGCTTGTGCAGAATCCGCTGCTGATGACCTTGATGGATGCATCGCTCGGGCGCGGCGCAGTCATCGCCTCGTTCAGTTCAATCAAACGCGGTCCGGGGGCGGGCACCATTCCGCTGCACACCGACTACTCGCATGTGCCTGAGCCCTATCCGGAGTTCGCAATGACCGGCGTGGGCGTATGGGCACTTGAGGACTGGACCGTGGAATCCGGGCCGACGTGGATCATTCCCGGCAGCCACCGCATGCGGCGCTCGCCGCGTCCCGGCGAAAACCACGAACCCGGCGTGCCCATCGTGATGCCGAAAGGTTCCGTAGTGTTCTTCACCCACGGCACGTGGCACTGGCAGGGTGATCGCAACGAGCCCGGCGACCGCGTGACACTGCATGCGCACTTCAATCGCGGCATTTTGCGCAGCCTTGAACCGAAGAAGACGGACGTGCAGTTGCTGCACCGGAATGCGCCGCGGCTGGGCGAAATGCTTGGCGAAGACGATTGGTTCGACAAGATGACGGCCGCCGGTCGCGATCACCTGCGCTTCGACTACATGCGCAGGCTGCTTGCGTTCAATGAAAAGCAGAAGCGCGCGATTCTCGAGGGCGCCGCCTGAGCGAGGGGCGGGCCAGGACGCGATTTCGCGCGTTAACAGGGTGATTCCCGGCGGCAATCACACGACACACTTCACCAGCCACTTACCCACACACGCAATTGGCCCACACACGCAATTGGCCCACACACGGAACCGGAGCAGAGCATGCACATCATCGAAGCGAAAGGCACACCCAATGGTCGGCGCGTCCGCGTCTTCCTCGCGGAGAAAGGAATATCTGTCGACGCCGTGAACATCGATTTACGCGGCGCAGAAAACCTTGCACCTGAGCACCGCGCACGCAATCCGTTCGGCCGCATTCCTGTTCTGGAACTGGACGACGGCAGCCACATCGCCGAAAGCGTGGCGATCTGCCGGTATTTCGAAGAGACGCAGCCGAACCCGCCACTGTTCGGCAGCGGTGCAAAGAATCGCGCCGAAGTTGAAATGTGGAATCGTCGCGCAGAGCTGAATTTTCTGATGCCCGTTGCACAGGCGTTCCGCAATATCACCGGCTTCTTCAAGGATCGCGAGAAGATCAGCGCAGAGTGGGGGCAGATCAGTCAGGAGGCGGCTGGCGAAGCACTCGCACTGTTCGATACCGCGCTGGCGCACAGCAAATTTCTGACGGGGAGTGAGTTCTCCATCGCCGACATCACCTTTGGCTGCGCGTTGGACTTTGCGCAAGCGGTGAAAGTGCAGCTGCCTTTCGAGCTCTCCAACATCACGCGCTATCGCGCGGATCTCGCTGCACGACCAAGCTGGGCCGCGCGTTGATGAACTGAGCATGCATGTGGACGTCAGCCAGTTTCTGCTGGAGCTCTATCGAGCAAGCCGCGAGATTCTGCTCAGCAATTTTCATGGCTGGTGCCTGACACGCCTGCGCACAGCCTGGGGTGACACAGAACACCGGTGACATCTACACGCGAGGCACTCGACCAGACGCCGATTCATCAAGGTTTTGCCATCAGGCACAACGTCACCTGGTCCATCGGCGCCGTGATCATCGACGATATCTCGTCGCTGTACGAACCGATGACGCTATGGCGCCATGATCGAGTGCGCCCCTTCAGCAACGACGAATGCGCCCGCAAGCAGACGTTGACGCCGCATCTGGTCGAGGCGCATCGCAACGCATCTGGCCGCACTGGAGCGGCAGCCTGCTGCCTGCGCCGCTCATCAGTGCGGCACAGGCAGAGCAGCGCCTGACCACCGCAGATTACGTGTTCGCGACACAGCGCATAGACAACACAGACTCATCAGCATTCAAGCCCGTACAGCGTTCGACAAGCTTGCCCCCCCAACTGGAAGTCGCGATGCTGTATGCCGAGGCATGACGTAGCAGAAGATCGCGGCGCGCCCGGGCACATCGCCAGCGACCGTGCGGAGCCAGTTTTCTGGACTGTTCAAGAAGCTTGGCGTGAGCAACAAGCTGGAATGGACGACGACAATCATCCTGGCCACGTCGCTCAAGCTTCGTCAGCGCCTCGACGTCGTTCGTCAGCGTGGCCCGGACTCCGCTTGCAGCGATGAACCTGAGCGTCGCTGCATCAACTTCACCGCCGGCAGCCTGACCGATGCAGCGCGTGCGCAATGCCCGCCAGGTGAGCAAGCGCCGCACTGCGGGCGATGTCTACCGCAGGGTAGAAAGTACTCGCAGTCAAGCTGTCCTTGAGCCAGTTGAATCCCGGCATGCGTTGGAGCAACAACCTCACATGCGCCAGCAGCGCGAATACCACCAGCACGACGGTGAACTCATGGCTTACCCGGACGTCGATGGTTTCCGCTGTGTGTGCCATTGCCAAAGCGAGCTCACGCAGCCGAGGTGCCATGCCCGCGTCCTGATGGCGTTCGTGATGCTGATGCTCGTAGCGATCGTGTTCCGTGTGCTGATGGTCCAGCGGCATGACCCACGCTGCGACGCAAACGCATACTGCATCGTCGAGCAGTCGCCAGGCCATAACCCAAGCGCAGCCACGCACTGACCGCACACAGCGCAGTGACAATGAACACCAGACCGATGACGACGTGCCATTCCAGAAGGGGCAAACCCGACAACACGATCGTGCGCGCGACGGCGCGCGCGCGCTGCCGAAAGTTCGCCGGTGGCCTCGACATCGACCAACAGCAGCATGGTGATGGCGCAATAGCCCATGCTGCGTCGCAGTCGAATCTGCGTCCCCGCTGCCGCGGGCATGTTGTTCAACCGCCCCGGAGATCGTTCGTGCCGCTGTCTCCCGATCGCTCTGGTGCGCTCGCGAGCGGACCGAGCCTTCCGCCTCGACGGTGCTTGCGTGCAATCGTTTCCTTGGCTCGTTTGATAGCCCAATGCTATTAATGCGCCGCCTTCCGCGCCTGATCCGTTCACCCAGGGCCCCGCATGCAGATCGACTATCGCCAGCTTCGCGCGGCATTGACCGTGCCAGACGAGTTGGCGTTCGGGCGCGCAGCCGAGCGCTTGAACATCAGCCAGCTGGCGACCGATCAGCTGGACCTCGCCACGCTCATGGGTGCGACGGTGACACGGGGCGCTTGTCAATGCGCCGTGCAGCGCATGAGCTGTAGACCGTGACACGAGAGCTCCGCGCCTATCTGCTCGCCAACGTGGCCTTCCTGGTACCCAGCGGGCTCGTGACGATCGTCTTTCCCTGGCTCATCGTCGTGGCCCTGCACGAACCGCCGGAGCGCGTAGGGCTTGCGCAGATGATCTCGCAGCTACCCGCGTTGTTCCTGCTGCTGTTTGCGGGTTGGGTGGCAGACCGCATGGAGCAGCGGCGCATCCTCATCGTCACGCAGGTGCTGGTGGCGCTGGCTCAACTGGGCATTGCAGTGCTGTTGATCACCAAAACGCTGACATTCAACTCGCTGCTGGCGCTGGCACTGCTTGCCGGCATTGCCGGTACGTTCTCCGGGCCGCCGCGCGATGCAATGCTCAGCCGCGTGGCCGGCGCGCACATCCAACGGGCCGTCATCCTGATCATCGGGCTGCAGTTCGGCGCGCAGATCGTGGGCTACGTACTCGCAAGCTTCACCGACAGCATCGGCCCGACGGTGTTGCTGCTTGTTGCAGCGGCGATGTTCGCGCTGGCATCAGTGCCGTGCGCGCAGCTGCCCGACAGTCGTCCTGTGCGCAGCGGCGTCACGAGTCTGTTTGCCGAGATCGGCACGGGCCTGCGCGTCGCGCTTCGCTCCGAGCGCATTCGTCCCGCGCTGATCCTCACCTTTGCGCTGGGCATGTTCTTCGTCGGCAGCTTCGTGGTGCTGTTGCCGCTGATCATTCGCGACGTGTATCACGGCGGCGCAACTGATCTCTCCATTGCCTTCGGCGCCAACATGCTGGGCACGCTGGTCGTCATCGGCGTGCTGATGCGCAGAGGCCCCGTGCAGCGTCAGGGCCGCGCCTTCATGCTGTCGCTGGTGTTCGGCAGTGTCGTACTGTCGCTGCTCGCGCTGCGCCCGCCATACTGGGCATTCTTCGCGTTGTGTTTCGTGTGGGGGCTGGGTGGTGGTCTGACCATGACCATGGGCCGCAGCATCGTGCAGGAAGCCGCGCCACCCGAACTGAGCGCACGCCTGCTGTCGATCTACGCGTTTGCGATGAGTGCCGGCATGCCCATCGGATCGCTCGCAATTGGCTATGCCGCAAAGGCCTGGGGCACGCTGAACGCAGCGCTGTTTCCCAGCCTCGGCATGATGGCGACCGTGCTGCTGGTGCATCTCACTTCGAGCAGCTGGCGGCAGCTGCCACTGAACGCCGCGCCACATGGCGAACCGGCATGAAACGCGATGCTGCGGTGACGCAGACGGGCATTGCGTAAGCACCAGCAATTCGGCCCAGGGGGACACCAATCATGTCGACAGAGCCTGCGCATCGCGCACGCAGCATGGCGGAGATGGGGTCGATGCAGGCAGGCATGATGCCGTTCGACGACGTCGTCGCGTCGATCAAGGCATACAGCCCGCGCGCCACCGACATCATCATTTCGCCGTTCGGCAAGTGCGGCACGACCTGGCTGCAGCAGACCTTCCACACGTTGCGCACGCGCGGCGACATGGCGTTCGACGACATCTCCCGCGTTGTGCCGTGGATCGAGACGGCGCGCGCGCTGAGCTTGGATATCAATGCAGCGCAGCGCGCCGAGCCGCGCGGCTTCAAGAGCCATGTGCCCTACGACGCGATGCCGAAGGGCGCGAAGTACGTGGTGTCACTGCGCAACCCGAAAGATCAGCTGGTGTCGATGTACCGGTTCATGGAGGGTTGGTGGCTGCAGCCCGGCACTGTGTCCATCACCGAGTTTGCGCAGGCGAATCTGGCGCGGCTTGGTGAGGGTCACCACTACTTACATCATCTCGTCAGCTGGTGGCAGCAGCGCGACAATCCGAACGTGCTGTTGATTTCCTATGAGCACATGACGGCCGACCCGGTCACCAGCCTACGCAAGCTGGCCGACTTCTGTGGCATTGCGCTCGACGATGCACTGCTCGCATTGGCGCTCGAACGCTCCTCGCTGAGCTACATGCTGCAGTACAAGGATCGCTTCGACGACGCCATGATGCGAAAGCTTTCGGAGCGCACCTGCAACCTGCCGGCCGGCAGCGACTCAGCGAAGGTGCGCAAGGGCGGCGTAGCGATGTTGCCTCGCAGCGTGTGTCCGTCCGGAAGTGCCCGGTATGCTCGGCACCGCGAGATCGTTGGGCAGTTGTCTACACGCATTCCTCTACACACTTTCCTCTCTACACATCCGGGGGTACACGATGAGCGAGCACACGAATTTCTGGCCGCAGGCGCCGGGCCTGCAGCACGCTGAGGTGCCACTGCACTTTCGCGGCAAGGACTATCTTGGCCATCTGGTCGCGCCGCCCGCCAGCGCGGGCCCGCGGCCACTGGTGCTCGTCATCCACAACTATGCGGGCCTCAAGTTTTTCGATGTGGATCAGGCTGAGTACCTTGCCCGGCTGGGCTACGTGGGCCTCGCGATCGACGTATATGGCGACAAGATCAGCCCGGAGGAACGCTTGTGGTCGACCGATAAGGAAAAGCTGCAGACGCACATGCGCAAGTCTTTCTCGGCAATGGCTTCGCTGGATCACGACCATGAGCTGTTCCGCGCCATTCTGGAAGCATGGCTCGATCTCGGGCTGCGCCAGTCATGCGTGGACGCCACGCTTGCGCCGGTGGCGATCGGCTACTGCTTCGGCGGCGTCGCAGTGCTCGAAGCCGTGCGCGGCGGATTGAATCTGTCAGGGGTTGTGTCGTTCCACGGTCTGCTGCAAACCGGCGAGGACGGTGCGCCGGCCAGCGTCGGCATCGAGCGGCCAGCGCTGAAGCGCTGCGAGAACCGTTACAACACACGCACCATCGTGCGCATCGAGAACGGTGCAGACGATCCATACGTGCTGGCCGACAACCGCGCCCGCTTCTTCGAGGAGATGAACGCGGCAGGCGTTGACTGGAGTTTCCACGACTACGCGCGCACGCCGCACGGCTTCGCGCTGCCGCCGACGCTCGGGCCGCCGGGCGCGCTGCACGCGTCCAGCGATCGTCGCTCCACCGTGGCCATGCTGAGCCTGCTGCGCGAGGTCTTTCCCAACGTGCCGCAGGCGCCGGTGCAGTTCAATGCGGCAGGTACCCGCATTCCCGTCTGATACGGCGGATTGCGGCGCGGCGGCGGCGCGGGGGGCCGTCGCCGCGAGAGCTGCTTAAACCAACGCCGGCAGCACCTCGTCGATGAACAACTGCAGCGTGCGGCGCGCTTCCGCAAACGTCATGTCGCCTGTCGGCAACTGCAGCACGATGTAATCGCACAGACCCGTGTCGGCATAGGCACGCAGTCGGTCACGCACTTGCGCCGGCGTGCCGGAATTGGCGGTGAGGGTTGGCAGCATTGCATCGCCGCCTGGCGCCATCAGCGCTGCTGCACCTCGCGCGAGTGGATTCATCGCCGCTTCCGCCTGCTGCTCGTCGAGCGCAAGGCGATCATTCACATGCACGTTGACCACCCGGCGCATGAGGCCCTTCCAACCGCGCGCCGCGATGGCGCGGGCTTCGGCTTCGTCGTGCGAGATGGCCAACAGCTCTGTGCTGCCGATGCGCGGTCGCGCGCCGGGTGCATCGGCGCGCACTGCGGCGCCTGCGTGTTCCTGCCATGCGTTGTGATAAGCCGTATGCGCTTCGCGCGGTATCTGCCCGGGCCACATGAGATTCAAGCCGAACTTGCCCGCCACCAGCGGATTGCCTGGATACCAGAACGGCGGATTCGGCTGTTGAAACGGCGTCATGCAGATGTCGATGTCGGGAAAGGCATGGAAGCGACAGCCTGCACTGCTGACACGCCCCGTGCGCAGCCCTTGCAGCACCAGCGCCAGTGCTTCCTCGAAGCGCGCGTGCGACTCAAACCAATTGCCCTCGAACCAGAAGTGCTCGATGGCTGAAATTCCCCGCCCGACGCCGTACTCAAGACGTCCGCCGGTGAGTTGATCGAGTTGACAGATGTCCTCGACCACGCGCAGCGGATGATGCAGCGGCAGGATCTTCACCATCGGTCCCAGGTGGATCTGTTTCGTGGCTTCCGCAGCAGCCGCGAGGAATATCTCCTGGTTCGGCGCCTGACAAAGATCGGAGCCGTGATGTTCGGCAAGGAAATAGGCTGCGAAGCCCGCGGCATCCGCCAACTTCACAAGCTCGATGCGATCGCGCAGCAACTGGTGCAGTGAAGTGCCGGGAATGCCTTCGATGTGGTCGAAAATGGCGAACTGCATCGGCACGCGGGGACCCCTGTTCTTTCTCACGTTATCGGGGCGCCGACAGTACGAGGCCCAGTATCAAACGGAGAAGCATCAAACGGACAAGCATCAAGCACACAAGCAACCATCAACCAGGCAGTGCACGACACACGCTCAGGTTGAATCCTTCATGAAGCGCAGCAGCATGCGGTGGCTGGCGATCAGCCTGCCCTGCTCGTCGCGGGCACTCGAATCGAACCAGAAGCCTTCGGTCTTCGGGCTGTCGGTCAGCGCGATTACTTCGGCGTCCACCAGATACTCGCGGTCGAGCAGCAGCGGGCCATCGTGCAGCGCAACTTCAATCGCACCGAACAAACCAACTGCCTTGCCGACCTTGGCACGCCAGATGGCAGTGGGCACACCCCACAGAAGATCGACGATGGACGACGGCGCAGCAACGATGCCGCCCCAACGATTTTGTGCCGACGCGTACTCAGGAATCGGATCGCTGATCCAGTTGCGGGCAATACGCCCCAGTTGTTTCTCGCTGCTCAGGAAGTGTTTCTCGTGAACGTGATTGCCCAGGCCCAGATCGCGCAACAGCAACATGGACCCAGCGGCCGCAGGCCGTAGATCGCGCGTACGTAGTTCGCTGCCGCTGTGATCACCCAGCGACGCGGTGCCCGACATCACTTCCATGCCGTCATCGCGATGCATGGCCGCGCGTACCTGCCGCCGGCCCGCGGGCGCTTCCACACTGACACGCACGGACTCACCGTCGATGGTTGCATTGCGGAAGTACATCGACAGTGCGCCGCGTTCCAACCACGCATCACCGAACACCTTGCGCAGCACCGGCACGAACTGGTCCATGTGAATGTTGCCGGCGACCGTGCCGCCGCGGAAACCAAGCTTCGTTGCGGTGGCATCGTCGTGAATGCCGCCGACCGCATCTGCGCTCCAGTTGCGTCCCTGCCAGAAGCCGCCCGTGATCATCTCGTGTGCTGCGGTCATGTCGTGCCCCCATCGAACATTGTCTGACGTCGTCCAGGACTATCCGCCGAATGGCGCATGGAAGGCTACACACTGCTGGTATCCACAGGTCGTCGCGGCGGACAATTCCCAGGCATTCCGTCAAACGAGCACAGCGCATGAGTCAGCACGCTTCGAGTGGTACAGCCTCAATCAATACTGCCGACGAGCAGATGCACCCGATCGGCGCCGGTCATGCATGGAGCGAGAGTTACTACTTCAACTTCGTGGACCCCGCGACCAAGCTGGCCATGTTCACGCGCATGGGCTTTCGCCCGGGTGATCGCTGGGCCGACGGGCTGCATGCCGTGTACCTCGGTGGCGATCGCGTTGCGTTCACGTATTCGCGCCGCGAGATCGGCGCCGATCTGACGGCCTACAACGGCAACCTTGAGGTAGGCGGTCTGCGCCTGGACTGCATCGAACCGTTCGGACACTGGCGTATCCGCTACGAGGGACCGGCCCAGGACATCGCCGACGCGGCGATCCTGCTCGAGCGCAGCAAATCCAGACCCGAGGGCTGGTTCAAGCCAGCCACGCTGCAGATGAGCGTGGACTTCAAAGCGTTGAGCGCGCCGCACTACAGCGCTCAACCGGCCGACGGGCCAACCGATCGCGGTCACTTCGAACATACCGGTGAGGTGACGGGCGAGATCAGCATTGGCGGTGTGACCCATCGCGTGCAGGGCTACGGTGTGCGCGACAAGTCCTGGGGCCCGCGGGACTGGGGACAAGGCGCCGCCTCCATGAAAACAGACGTCGGCAGCAAGAAAATAGACACCGCCGGCCAGGCTGCAGCGGCGACGCCAGCATCAGCCAACGCACCCGCACCCTTCGTCAACTGGTTCTCAATGAACTTCGGCCCGGACCTCGCACTGGGCGGCGCCTGTGGCCGCACCGCTGACGGTGAATTGCGCGGTGCCGGCTGGATACTGCGCGACGGCGTCAATGAAGACCTTGAGGATGTGCGCATCGAGAGTCGCTACAAGCCGGGCTCCATCCTGCATACCGACATCCGGCTCACAGGTCGCAGCGCAAGCGGCAGAGCCATTGCCGTAGACGGGCGCATCCTCACCATCTGCCCCACCAAGATTCCAATGCCGGGCGGCGCCACGTTCGTGAACGAAGGGCTTGCGCAGTTCAGCACAGAGGGCCGCACCGGTTTCGGCATCAGCGAACACTGGCATATGGTGCAGGGGACCTGACGGGGCCGCTGCCGCCCCGCCCGGCTGCGCCCGCAGACGCCGCGACCCGTGAACCCCCTCTGGCATACTCGGCGCCTTCGCTGAACCGCTGCGGGCTGTGCGTCCGCCAAACACGCGTCGACCCACCCACCTGCGGTCGGCGCGCCTCCGTCCGACCGGGAGCAGACCATGGCCTACGAGTATCGATCGGGCAGCCAGTCCCTTGAGTTGCCGAATCCTTACGCCGTCGAGAACACGCTGCGCTTCATCATCGGCGGTCTGCTCATCCTCACCGGCATTGGCCTGTTGTTCATCGCCCGCGAGCATCTGTCGACAGGCTGGAGTTTCAGCACGCTCATCCCGTTGATCGGCGCCATCGGCCTGTTGGCCTATGCGGTGCGCACCATTGCGGTCGGCATGTCGCAACTGCGCTTCTTCTTCGGCCGCGAGCGGCCACGCAGCCTGGCCACCGAACTGCTGACCGATCAGTACGGCAACCCGGCCGACGGCGTAGAGCTGCAGGAGACCGTGCGGCGCGGCGCATTGCAGTTCGCCGAGCCCAAGGGCGCCATCAACGGCATGTTGTACAACCTGCAGAAGGACCTGATCTACGCACCCGAACCGCTGCAGGCACTCGCGCAAACGCAGTTCCGCATCGCGATGGTGGTAGGCGGCATCTTTCTCGCGTTCTGCGCCAGCATGCTGTTGTTGGGCAAGAACGACTATGCGCCGTGGATCGGCCTGGTGTATTTCGGCATCAGCACCTTCATCGCCTTGCGCCCGATGCGCACGGCCGGCGGTGTCGGGATGGTGTCCAACCGGCTGCCCATCATTCTGCTGGTGCTGGCCGTGCTCGGACCAATGGTGCTCACGCTCATCGGCCCGCACCTGCCGAACATTGAACACGCGCGTTTCGTCAGCGCCACCTTCAGCATGTTGATCTGCACCGGCATCGGCACCGCACTGTTCTTCGTGGCACTGCGCGCGCAGATGCGCGAGCCGCCGCCGGCCAGCACATCAACCCATCAGATGGCCGTGAGCATGAACTGCCAGCCCGCGCAGGTCATGGACGAACTTTCGCGCCTGCTGCAACAGAACTGGCGCGGTAACTACTCGCCCCCCTTTTTTTGCTTGACAGCGCAGCGGCTCG
>CAMAVY010000009.1 GCA_945861675.1 Klebsiella pneumoniae
TACTCCACCGGGTAGTTCTGCCACCGGTCTTTGCCGCGCGCGCCCAGCAACGTGTTCATGTAGAACGACTTGAGATGCGTGCGTTCGAGGAACATCGACGCCCAAGCGCTCCAATGACGCGCATCGATCGTGAATGCCCAGAAGATCCCCCCTTTGCGCATAACGCGGGCAAGACTCGCCATGAACGCTGCGGGGTCAGCCACGTGTTCGGCAACCATCACCGCGTAGGCCAGGTCTATCGAGCCCGGAGCAATCGGCGCCTGCTCAAGCAGAGCGCGATGCACCTCATGAAAGCAGGGGTCTGGTGTGATGTCGTCCGCTGGTTCAATGCCAATGAACCGGCCGGCTGCGCTCGCGATACGCCGTTGCAGCGGCACGTCGCCGTCGAAACCACCACCGCACCCGATATCGAGCACAGTACATCCCGGCCCGAGCACGGCGAGCTCCTGCAGCACGATGTCCGCGAATACCTCGGACCGGTATTCACCTGCGGTGTATCGCTGCCAGGCAGCGGCGAAAGTCTGCTGAATCGAACCGTCGGTCACTGGGTGCCCTTCCAATCTTGCCTTCCTGTCGCGAAGTGCTGAGTCGTGCGCTGATGCGCTCTACTTGACTGCTGAGTTCATTCCGGTCTGCTGAGTTCATTGTGGCGCAGGCCCCGGAAACTGCGTCCTCAACATGCGCTTGAGGACCTTGCCTGATGGGTTGCGGGGAATCACATCAACGAATGCGGCGCCACGCGGGAGCTTGTAGCGTGCCATCTTGCCGTCACACCAGCTCAGCACGTCCTGCTCCGTAAGCGTGTCGTCCTTGCGCACCACGATCGCGAACGGCGACTCGCCCCAACGCTCTGAAGGCTGGCCGATCACGGCAACTTCGCCCACTTTCGGGTGCTGCAGGATGACGTTCTCAAGCTCTGCCGGATAAATGTTCTCGCCACCGGATATCACCATGTCCTTGGTGCGATCCATGATGTAGATGAAGCCATCCGCATCGATGGTTGCAACATCGCCTGTATACAGCCAGCCGTCCCGAATCGCTTCAGCCGTGGCTTCCGGGCGCTGCCAGTACTCCTTCATGAGGTGACGGCCGCGGACCAGCACCTCACCCGGCTCGCCGGGCGCGCAGTCGTGGCCGGCCTCGTTGGCCACGCGAACGTCCGTGTGGAAGAACGCCTTGCCGGTGGACCCCGCCTTCTTGATGGCATGTTCACCATCGATGACGCACGCCGGACCGCAGGATTCAGTCAGACCGTAGATCTGCTGAATCTCGATGCCTACCGCCGCGTACTGCTGGATCAACGACACAGGCACCGGTGCCGCGCCGGACAGAATCCAGCGCAGCGACGACCGATCGAAGCTGTCGCGCTGCGGCACCTGCCACATGAAGTTCAGCATCGCTGGCACGGCCAGCATCACGGTCACGCGTTCGCGCTCGATGACCTGCCACGTGCGCACCGCATCGAAACTGCGTGCGACCACGGAGGTCGCGCCGCGATACACGCACATCGTCACCGGTGTGAGCGCGCCGACATGGAACATCGGCAGCAGGTGGAGATAACGATCCCCGCCGCGCAGGTCGGTCACGACATTCATGGTCAACAGCGCCCACAGCACGGTGCTGTGCGTATGCACGGCGCCCTTGGGCAAACCTGTCGTGCCCGAGGTGTACATGATGTAGAGCATGTCATCGTCGCCGGCACCCGCTGCTGGCTCCGTTGTTGCCGCAGCGCCTTGCACATCCGCATACGCAACCGCATAGGGCGAAACAGCAGTTGAAGGCGCGGAGATCTGCACCCAGCGGCGGATGTCCGTGCGTTCGCCTCGGGCGTGCAGCTCATCAACGACCTGCGCGAAGTCCGCGTCGAACAGCAGCACCGATGCGCCGCTGTTCTTGAGAATGAACTCAAGCTCGTCGGCCACCAGGCGCCAGTTCACCGGCACCACCACCGCGCCGAGCTTTGCTATCGCGAAAAACGACTCCGTGAACTCGACGCTGTTCATCAGCAGCAGCGCCACGCGATCACCCGGCTGTACACCCATACCCGCCAGTGCATTTGCAGTCCGGTTGCACCGCTCGTTCAACGCGGCGAACGAATAGCGCGTGCCGCTTTCGGCATCGACGAACGCGTCAAGCTGGCTGGACAGCAGTGCGCGCTTCGTCAGAAATGCGCCGATATTGATTTTCATGGCCCCGATCCAAAGTCGTTGTTCGATTCATAAGGCTACCGTGACCTGCAGGCCGCGCGCTCAATGTCTGCGACAATTCCTGCCGGGAACAGGTCCTGTTCGCACACGCCACACATCCCCTCTGCCGACCACACGAGATCGAGTTGCCAGCCGAGCCCTCCCCACTTCGCGTCATGCACATTGCGTCTGGCGACCTCTGGGCGGGCGCCGAGGTGCAGGCCTGCACGCTGCTTACGAATCTGCAGCTGCGACCCGAAGTCGAAGTGGCAGCGGCGATCTTGAACCCGGGCGAACTCTCGGAACGGCTAGCAGCTGCCGGTGTTCGTGTCTGGACGTTCGACGAATCCCGACAATCCTCGCCCGTCATCGCCCGGGGGCTGTACAGCGCCATGCGGACTTGGCGACCACTCATCGTCCACACGCACAGGCAGAAGGAGAACGTGCTGGGTGGTGTCGTTGCGGCACTGTTGGGTATCCCTTCGCTGCGTACGGCCCATGGTGCAGAGGAGCATGCTGTTTCGTGGCGCGAGCCACACAAACGGCTGGCACACCTACTCGACGACGCGGTGGCGAAACATCTTCAGCAGGCAGTCGTGGCTGTCTCTGACGACCTCGCGGGCATCCTTCGCGCGAAGTGGCCGCGCACGCGCATCGGAGTCATCGACAACGTCGTCGATATCGATCAGTTGCGCGCGCAATCGGCGGCCGTCACGCCGCGGCCAACGACTCCACCCTGGCGCATTGGCATTGTCGGTCGCCTCGTGCCGATCAAACGCATTGATCTGTTCATCGCCGCTGCGGCACTGCTCAACAGGCAAAGTCCGGGTGGCTTTTGTTTTGACATCATCGGTGACGGCCCACTGATGGCTTCGCTCCGCCAGCAGGCCGAGCGCGCCGCCGCGTCCAACATCGTGTTCCACGGATTCCGCAACGACAGTGCGCGGCAGATTGCGGGCATGAGCGTGCTGGCGCTCACGTCGGATCACGAAGGCCTGCCGACGGTTGCCTTGGAGGCCCTTGCGCTGGGCGTGCCCGTCGTCACCCGCGCCGTGGGCGGTCTGCCCGCGCTGGCAGCGGCAGGTGGTGATTGCACGCTGGTCGATTCGGCCGAGCCGCAGGCAATTGCCGACGCAATCCTTGCGACCGCCACGCGCACTTCGGTCTACGCGCCGCTGCCTCCGCGGTATGCCGCAAGCTACGGAGCACAGCGCTACCTGCAGCTGTACCGCGAGCTGGCCCGCACCTCATAGTCAGGGCCATTCGCAGCTCAGATCAGAGCACGCTACACCAGTTAATCACGGCACCACTTTACGGATTTCCGGTGAGTAGTCGCTCTCGCGCACGTCCGTCCCGCCGGCACCGTCAGACACATTCGCCATCGTGGTCACAGCAACAAACCAGGTGCCCGTGCTCAACGGAACAACTGCGTTATTCGTCGCGCCCGCAACGTGCGTAGCGCCCTCGTACTTGCCGCTGGTGCGACCGTAGTACACGTTGTAGCCCTCGATGACGCCAATCGGCGTGCCGTCGCTTTGCAGGGACGGCTGCGTCCACGTCACTCGGGTACCGGTGCTTGAGACGCTGGTGCTTGCGATCGCCTCGCCAGCGCTGTTCGTGCAGCGAATGCTGAAGTTCCAATCGCCGGTGATCGGGCTGCTGCTGCGCGTGCCACTCGACGGGATCGCGCCCTGGAACGCGGGGTCGCTACCGCTGGCAATACAGGTGCCGCAGCCGCCAGAGCCCGTTGAGCGCAACACCGCACAGCGAGGCGCCCCACTCGGTGGCGCCAAATTGCAGAAGCACATCGAGTTTCTGCAGCCGCAGGTGCCGCAGCATCGACAGCGGCGCGGTGGCCGGGTCGGCATCGCGCGGAATGCTCAGTCGCTCAGCATTGCGCAGACCGGCTGGCAAAGGCTGCAGTTCGAAAAAGCTGGCCGCACCCGAGTACAGCAGGCGTTCCAGCCCCAGCCACAGTCGCCAGGACAGACTGCGCGTGGCGCCGTCCCAATCGCCCACATCTTCGGGTTCACCGCCACGCGGGTCATCGCGCGTCAGCACCAGCGCAATCTCGGCGTCGCCCGCGGCGGCAATGTCTGCCAGCAAACGCACGATCCACGCGGGAGCGAGTTCGCCATCCAGCAGCACGCCAATGCGTAGCTTATCCGGCACCTCGTCCCCTTCCTTGCATAGCTGATCGGTCCGTCTGCTGAGTGTGCCTACCTGCGCGCAGCCGCGCAGCCGCACAGCCGATCGCGCTATGCGCGTCGGGCACGGAGTGTAGCTACCGCGCCCAACTCAGGAACATCGTGGCAGCGGCAAGGCACGCCCGGAAACCGTTGCCTGCACCCGGACACTCGGGATTGAATGCAGCCCTTTTCCGCTCCACCCACCTTTATCCGCATTGCCCAGCAGGAACACCGCAAATGAATTTCGAGTTCTCCGAAGAGCAAAACATGCTGCGCGAGCAGGCGCAGGGGTTTCTCAACGACAAGTGCCCGCTGACCGTCGTGCGGCGGGTACTCGACAATGCCAACGAACCCTATGCCGCGGATGTGTGGAAGGGCATGGCCAGCCTGGGCTGGCAGGCCACCACAATTCCTGAGGCGTACGGCGGTATTGGCCTGGGGCATCTCGAGCTGTGCGTCATTGCCGAGGAGCTCGGCCGCTCGCTGGCCCCAACGCCGTTTTCGTCGTCCGTGTATCTGGTCACCGAAGCCCTGCTGCGCTTCGGCTCGGAGGCCCAGAAGCTCAAGTACCTGCCGAAGCTCGCGACCGGTGAGCTGATCGGCGCGTATGCCACTGCAGAAGGCACACGCGCTGTCACCGCCGCGAACCTTGCGACGACGGGCACCGCCGATACCGTCACCGGCAGCAAACTGCCTGTCGCCGACGGTGATGTGGCGGGGCTTGCAGTGGTGCTCGCAAAGGATGGTGCCGGCACCACCCAATACCTGGTGGAACTTGGCAGCGCCGGTGTATCGCGCGCCACGGTCGCCACGCTGGACCCGACGCGTTCACACGCCAGCATCGAATTCAAAGGCGCTGCCGCAGAATCACTCGGCGCACGCGGCGAAGGCTTCGCGCAACACGAACAACTGTTGGATCGCGCGGCCATTCTGTTTGCCTTCGAACAGGTCGGCGGTGCACATGCCGCGCTCTATATGGCGCGGGACTACGCACAGGGCCGCTTCGCCTTTGGCCGGCCCATCGGCTCGTTCCAGGCCATCAAACACAAGCTGGCAGACATGTACATCGCGGCCACACTCGCGCGCTCGAACAGCTACTACGGCGCCTGGGCACTCTCCACAGATGCCAGCGAACTGGCCGTTGCCGCAGCGACATCGCGCGTGTCGGCCACCGAAGCCTTTCACCTGTGCTCGAAGGAGAACATCCAGACCCACGGCGGCATGGGTTTCACCTGGGAATTCGACTGCCACATGTTCTATCGGCGCTCCAAGCTGCTGTCGGTCAACCTCGGCGCACTGCCGCGCTGGAAGGACCGGCTGATCACAGCCATTGAGCAATCCAATCTGCTTGCGGCGGCGGGCTAGGCCGCGCTCCTCCGCTGCAGGTCATACGCAATCAAGCACACACGCACAGCCCCAAGGAACACAGATGGATTTCAACGACACCGCCTCCGAAGCCGCGTTCCGCGCCGAGGCCCGCAGCTTCCTTGAAGCCCACGCGAAGCAGGTCGCGGCACAGGCGGGCGCCGCAGACACAGTGGAAGAAAACGTCCGCCGCGCCCGCGCCTGGCAGCAACTCAAGCAGCAACACGGCTGGGCTTGCCTCAGCTGGCCGAAGGAGTTCGGCGGCCGCGCTGCAAGCCCGATGGAGCAGATCATCTGGAGCCAGGAAGAATCGAAGTACGACGTGCCCACCGGCCCACTCGCCATCGGCCTGGGCATGTGTGGCCCGACGGTCATGGCCTATGCCAGCGACGAACTGAAGCGCGAACACCTGCCGCGCATGGCCAGCGGCGAGCGCATCTGGTGCCAGCTGTTCAGTGAACCCTCGGGCGGCTCGGACCTGGCCAACCTGCGCACCCGCGCCGAGCGCGATGGCGACAGCTGGGTGATCAACGGCTCGAAGGTCTGGACGTCAGGCGCGCACTACTCCGATTGGGCCATTCTGGTCACACGCACCGACCCGACCGTGCCCAAGCACAAGGGTCTGACGTTCTTCTTCCTGGACATGAAGTCGAAAGGCATCGAAGTGCGGCCGATCAAACAGATCAGCGGCGCGGCGGACTTCAATCAGGTGTTCTTCACCGAAGTACGCATCCCCGACAGCCAGCGCCTTGGCGCGGTCGGCCAGGGCTGGCAGGTGTCCATCACCACGCTGATGAACGAGCGCCTGGCCGTTGGCAACGCCGGCGGCGTGGATTTCGCTGAACTGCATGCGCTGGCGCGCAAAGTCGAGATCGATGGCCAGCCTGCCGCCGACAACGCCGCAGTGCGTGAACGGCTGGCGTCCTGGTACTGCCAGGAAAGCGGGCTGAAGTTCACCAACTACCGCACCATCAGCGCGCTGTCGCGCGGGCAAACGCCGGGGCCAGAGAACTCCATCACCAAGGTGGTCAGCGCGAACAAGCTGCAGGAACTGGCGTCGTTCGGCATCGACCTGATGGATATGGGCGGCGTGATGCTGCAGGGCAATGAAGCGATTGATCAGTTCCAGGACGCCTATCTGTGGTCCCCCGGTATCCGCATCGCCGGTGGCACCGACGAGATCCTGCGCAACATCATTGCCGAGCGTGTGCTCGGCATGCCGGCCGATATCCGCGTGGACAAGCACTCACCGTTCAATGAGGTGCCGCAAGGAAACTGACGTAACTCAGGGCGCGCGCCGTTCGGCGGGCCGGCGCGCGCCCTGATTCAGCAATTCGACAAGCCGGGACAGGACTGCCCGCACTGGAATCCCGCAATGGAGCTGCACGCGCGCGCCATCGGTTGCCTGTTGGGCCTCGCCATTGGCGACGCCATCGGCACCACACTCGAGTTTCAACGCCCAGCGACCCCTTCGCCGGCCCGACCGAACTGAACAGCGCGGGCAAAGGCTCGTTGATGCGTCTGGCGCCCGTCGCCATCTACTACAGCTACGACCGCGAGCTGTGCGTGCAGCAGGCGCAGGCATCCTCACGAACCACCCATGGCGCCAAACTGGCCGTGGAAGCGTGTGGTCTGTTTGCCGCCATGCTGCAAGTAGCGCTACGAGGCGATGTATCGCGCGTATTGACCGATCATGGCTTCACGCCGGACACACCCGAACTGCAGGACGTGCTGAAAAACGCCGCCATGGCCGCCAGCCGCTCCGCCACATCGGTGCGCGGCACCGGGTACTGCGTAGACGCGTTGGACGCCGCACTCTGGTGCTTCGCCACCACCGACAACTACGCAGACGCCGTGCTGAAAGCCGCCAACCTCGGCGACGACGCAGACACAACCGCTGCCATCACCGGTCAGCTGGCCGGCGCGGTGTATGGCGTGAACGGGATTCCGAATCAGTTGCGCGAAGCGGTGTCGGAGGGGCGTGAGATATCGGAGCTGGCGGTGCAGTTGGTTGAAGCGGGCCGAAGCGCACACAGAGGATCATCTGCCTGATGTCACACGAGCATGGCGGTCCGTCCGCAGTGCAACGGACCTGATGGCGGATTGCTTGACAGACGAATGACGCCCGGCGAGCGTGGCCATGCGCGGTGAAGCAAGCATTCCCACGCGCGTCGACCCACCAGCATTCGTCCCGCCACCATTCGTTCCACCATGCAGCGCACTGACATCGACACACTGCCCCCAGCCCTCCTCACCTTCGACCTCGGCACCACCCGCCTGAAGGCGGCACTGTTCGACCGTCAGGGCAAGTTGCTGGGCCAGGCCTCGGCCCGCAACGACGAGTATCGCGACGGCGACCGTGCGTGGCAGGACGCCGATCAGTGGTGGTCCAACGCGGTTCGCATCGGGCGCGCGTTGTGCGCAGAAGTTGCGTGCGACGTACAGGCCGTTTCCACGTCCGGCCGCGCCGGCGCTGCCGTCTTCATCGGCCGTGACGGCACCGTCATCGGTCAACCCTGGTCCGACGCACGGCATCGCGATGAACTGCGCCAGTTGCTTGCCGGCCAGGCCGACGACGCCGTCAAGACCAACTACGTGCTGGCACTGTTGAGCAAGAAGCTGTGGTTTGTTGCCAACGAGCCTGAACGGGCGCGCGGGCTACGCCATGTGTTGTACGCGAAGGACCTGCTGGTCTACCGCCTGACCGGCAAAGCCGCCACCGACCCGAGCAGTGGTCCGGACGCGCTGACCTGGGACCCTGACCTGCTGGCGCGCGCAAAAGCGGATGGCCTGGTGCCGAACGTGCTGCTGCCCTGGGCGCAGGTCGGCCCGCTCACGCCTGCTGCAGCGCAGGCACTTGGTCTGCGCGCCGGCATTCCCGTGGTTGTCGGTGCGCACGACGGTGTGTGCGCAAACCTCGGCGCAGGTGCGGGCTTTCCGGGCGCCTACGTCATCACCATCGGCACCAACACCGTGGTGCGCGCAGTCGCGAGCACCCATCCACCTGGCAGCAACCGCTTCTACATGTTGCCGCCAGATCGCCACGCCATCGGCGCCAGCGGTGTGATGGTGGGCCGCTCACCGGACTGGTTCCTCGACATTGTGTACGGCGCCAACGATTCCGCGCGGGCGCGGCACTTCAAACAGATGGACCGCGCGGCAGCGGCCGTGCCGATCGGCGCGCAGGGCGTTCGCTTTCTGCCCTACCTGAACGCACAGATTGCGCCCGATGTGCGCGGCGGCGCTCGCGCGTTGTTTCACGGCATGCGCGCCGATCACGATCGCAACGCCCTGTACCGTGCGGTACTCGAAGGCAGCGCCTGCACCATGCGCAGCTTGTTCGATCAGATCCACGCCTGGTGTGGCGCGCCGGCTGTGCTGCGCTTGACCGGCAGCGGCGCAGGGAGTGCGGTGTGGACCCGCATGATCGCGAACCTGCTCAATCGCACGCTTGAAGCGTCCGACAGCGCGGTCGAGGGGCGCGGGGCTGCAATGTGCGCGGCAGTCGCGCTTGGCTGGTACGCCGACATCGACACCGCAGGCGTGGCCATGGCACAGATCAGCCGCCGGATTGCGCCGGACCCGGCGCAGATCGCGCACTACGCGCAGCTGTACGCCGACTGGCAGGCATTGGACACTGCTACGCGCCAGCTGGACGTGCAACGCCCGCCGCGCTGAACGAGCAGCCGGGCTCAGCGCGCAAGCGACTCCCGTAACCAGCACACGCACACCGGTACCGGCACCGCGGTGCTCGGCACACCCACGGCGGCAAGCGCGCCCGAAGCAGCCGCAACAGAGAACAACTGCAACGACGCGCCATCGCGATTCGCTGCCAGCAACCACGCGCCATCTGCAGACAGTGCGAAGTGTCGGGGATGACCGCCGCCGCTCGGCGTCCATGCGCGCGCCACTGGCGAGCCGTTGGCCTGCAACTCGCAGCACACAATACTGTCGTGACCGCGGTTGCCCACATACAGCCAGCGTTGATTCGGATGCAGCACAATTTCGCTCGTGGCACTGCGCACGCGCTCGCCCGCCGCTGGCGGTAGCGTGCCGCACCACGTGCGTTCGCTCAGACCACCGGAGCCGCCACGCTCGAGCAGCGACACTGTGTTTTCCAGTTCATTGCTCAGATAGATCCGGCCGCCATCGGCGCTCGCACACAGGTGACGCGGACCTGCGCCGGCATGCACGCTGCAGCGAGACTGGGCCACGAACTGCATCGCGCCATCACCATCCACAGCCAGTCGATAGTGCAGCACCGCGTCTTGGCCGAGATCCGCAACGTAGATGTCGTCCGCCAGCACCAGCACGCAGTGCGCATGCGCGGTCGACTGCCTGCGCGGGTGTGGACCACTGCCAGCATGCTGCACCACACAGCTGCGCCCATCGGGCAGCCCGTCATCGCCCAGCCCCAACCATTGCACCCGGCCGCAGCCGTAGTGCGCCACAACCAGCCCGGACCCATCAGGCAACACAGCGAGGTGGCACGGCAGATGCCCGGCCAGCGCAAGCGTTGCGACCACCTGTGGCGGCCTGTCGCGATCCAGGGAAATCACCTGCAGCCCGCCAGGCGCTTCCGCAGTCTCATTCACCACATAGGCCAGCGGCCACCGCGGATGCAGCACAACGAACGACGGATCTACGCTTGCGACGACGTCCTGCACCTCAACGCGTCCGTCGGGATGCACATCCACCACATAGAGCCCCGCAGATGAATAACCCGTTGTGTAGGTGCCAATGAGCGCGCGCATGCCGCGTCAGCCGCTGTCGTCGAGCTTGGAAGGATCGATACCGCGTTGGCGCATGATGTCGACCAGCGCCTGACGTGTACCTGGCAAGTAGCGCACCAGCTTCTCAAATGCAGGACGGCTGACGCTGAGCACCTCGAGATCGGTGAGCGCGTGAATGTCGGCATTGCGCACCGCTTCCGAGACCAGCGCCACCTCACCGAACACCTCGCCGGCTTTGAGTGTGGCCAGCAACTCGCCATCGCGCGCCACTTGTGCCTCACCGCTCAGGATCACGTACAGCTTGTTGCCGTAGTCGCCTTTGTCGAACACCCTCTCGCCTGCGTGAAAGCGTTCGTTGTGAATCTGGTCCGGTGGAAAGATGCGCAGCTGGGTGATGTCGCGCGGCAACAGAATGTCGAGCAACCAGTCGACGGCGATGCGTATCTGGCGGTCGAAGCCCGGGAAGCGCACCAGATACACCGCGCGCCAGAACACCCAGGCAATGAAGCCGCGCAAGCGCACACCCATCACTTCCGCAACCGCAGAGTAATGGCCAAGCGACGCCAGGCTGCCGAGCCCCGTGAACTTGAACTTCTGCATCGGTTGGCCGCGCAGATTCGCCAGAATGTTGTTGGCGCAGGTCTGCGCCTGGCGCAAGGCGTGCTGCGCCGTGGGCGGCGAGAAGATGCCATCCACCTGCGGCACGGCGGCGCAATCGCCCAACGACCACAGACCGGGATGCCCCATTACATTCAGATGCTCGGTCACCGCGATGCGCCCGCCGTTGTGTTCTGTGGGCAGCATGTCGATGAGCGGGTGCGGCGCAGCGGGCACCGTTGTGACAATGGTCCGGCTCGCAATCACTTCCGTCGCCCCGGTTGCCTTGTCGGCAATGATGGCAGCGTCTGCCGACACGGCTTTCAGACGCGTGTTCAAGCGAATCTCCACGCCGCGCTCAGTCAGAATCCGATGCGCGTAAGCCGCCAGATCTTCGCTGACCTCCGGCAGGATGCGCGCGCCGCTCTGCAGCAGCACACAGCGAATCTCATGTTTCGCGATGTTGTCGTAGGCCTTCTCTGCGCTGCACACGAAGTCGTGCAGTTCAGCGATGCACTCCACGCCCGAGAAGCCACCGCCGCCAACCACGAATGTGAGCAGTTTGCGTTTCTCCTCCGGGTCCTGCTCGACATTGGCCTCCTCAAGAATGCGCACCGCCTCGTTGCGCAACCGCAGCGCATCGCCGATGTTCTTGAACGGAACGGCGTGCTCGCTTGTGCCGGGCACCAGATCGAAGTTCAGACGGGTGCCAAGGCACACCACCAGTTCATCGAACGGCAGATCGAGTGGCCGTGGCAGATAACCGGGCCCCAGCCGCACGGTCTTGGCCGCCAGATCGATGGCCTCGATGTTGCGGGTGTAGAGCTGGGTGCGCCGCGCAAGCCGGCGAATGGGCGTCAGGCAGTGCAGCGTGTCGATGGTGCCCGAGATGACTTCCGGCAACAGCGGCTGGAAAACGATGTAGTTCTCGTTGCTGACGATGGTCAGCTCGATCTGACTGCGTTCCGCGCGCGTCATGCCACGCTCGAGATACACCGCCGTGTAGACCCCGGCAAAGCCGCCGCCAAGGATGACGATCCTGTGCTTTGGTTTGGGTTTGGGTGTGGTGAGTTCTGATTGCGACTGCCTGACTTGCTGAGCAGGCGCTGGCTGACCAGTCGCCGGCTGGCCGGCCGCATGTTCACCAGTCGCGTGTTCACCAATCATTGCGCCGACCTGCTCCGAACCCTGCGTGTACCGGGTCGGGAGTCTGTCCGAACGGCGCCTGGGAGACCACAATCCGCGCTCAATCACCTTTCATATAAGCGACCCATGGCCATTCCATCGATCACCCCCGAAATCCGAGCGTTCCTCGAAGAGATGCGTGTTCCATGCGTCATCTCAACGCTGCGGCCGGATGGGGCGCCCATCACCTCGGCAACCTGGTTCGGCTTTCTCGGCGACGACGTCATCGTGTCCACGCCCGCGCAACGCAACAAGGCGCGCAACGTGCGCAACGACCCACGCGTCTCATTCATTGTCGACACCAAGACCAATCCGGTTCAGGGCGTTGCAATTGAAGGTGTGGTGGAGGTTCTGGAAGACAACGACGACGCCATACTCGGCAGCATCGTGGCCCGCTACCTGGGCGCTGAAGCCGCTGCAGAGATGATGCAGCGGCTCAGCGCGGCGCGCGGTGAACGCGTGATCCTGCGTATTCGTCCGCAACGTGTCCGGCCGTGGGCTATTCCTGCGCCCTCCGCATCTACTGCTCCTTCAGCATCTCCGGAACCTTCGGCCTCTCCTTCACCTTCAGCATTGGAGGCCGAATCCCCATGATTGACGCACTTCTCAGCGCCGCCCGCGTGCTCCCCACCATCGCCATCGATGTGGCCGACGATGCACTGCCGCTGGCCGAAACGTTGCAGACGGCCGGCATCACCCTCATCGAGATCACGTTGCGCACGCCCGCCGGGCTGCCGGCCATTCGCGTGTTGAAACGCCGTACGGATCTGCGCATGGGCATCGCCGCCGGCACCTTGCGCACACCGGATGAGATGCGCGAAGCCGCAGATGTGGGCGCCGAACTCCTGGTCAGCCCTGGGGCCACACTCTCGCTCATCGCATTGGCCGAGCGCCTGCAGTTGCCCTGGTTGCCTGGCTGCGCCACAGCCAGTGAAGTGCTGCATCTGCTCGAGCATGGGTACCACGTACAGAAACTGTTTCCTGCCCAGTTGGCGCTGCTCGACGCACTCGCGGGCCCCTACGCCGACGTGCAGTTCGTGCCCACCAGCGGCGTGAACCAGGACAATGCCGCGCAATGGCTGGCGCGACCGAACGTCATCGCAATCGCAGGCACCTGGATTGCGCCGCGGCAGTTGATCGCGGAACGCAACTGGGGCGAGATCGGTCGCCGCGCCAGCGCTGCGCTGGCGGCGAGCGCTGCGCTGGCGGTTGCGCCGCACGCAGCTACACACTGACCTGACCTACTGACATGGTCCACTGAAGTGGCAAGCACACTGATCAAAGGCGGCCAGTTGTACGACGCCGCACACAATCGCTTCGTTGCCGGCGATCTGCTGCTTACGGATACGCGCATCGCCGCCGTGGGCGACAGCGTTCAAGCGCCTGCCAACGCGACCGTGGTCGATGCACGCGGCGCCTATGTCGCACCCGGATTCATCGACGCCCACGCCCACGTATTCCGCCACCCGCTGTTCGACTCCGGGCGCGTGACCGCCGATCGCATCGGTGTGCAGCAGGGTGTGGCCTGCGTGGTCGATGCCGGCTCGTTCGGCGCCGACATGGTCGACGCATTCCCCGAGTTCGTACTGCGCACGCAGCAGACCCGCGTATACGCATTCATCAACATCGGCGCTGCCGGGCTGCCCAATCTCGGCGCAGGGCACAGCTCGCGACCCGAGTTGTGCGATCTGCCCGGCGTGGTCCGGGCATTCGAGCGACACAGCGACTGGCTGGTCGGTGTGAAGGTACTGGCATCGGGTTCACACACCGGCGCGTTCGGCGAACAGGCCGTGAAGCTGGCCCGCAAAGCCGCAGAGCTGGTCAACAAACCACTGATGCTGCACATCGGCAACGCACCGCCAGTGGTCGACGATGTGCTGGACATGCTGCGCCCCGGCGACATCGTTACCCATGCATATCACGGCAAGATCGGCGGCGTGCTGGGTTGGCAAAACCGCATCCTGCCCGCATTCAAGGCCGCCGTAGAACGCGGCGTGTGGGTGGACATTGGGCATGGCCAGTCCTCATTCAGCTTCCGCACCTGCGAGCAGGCGCTGGCACAGGGCATGCCCGTGCATTCGATCAGCAGCGACCTGCACACCGGCAGCTACAAGCGCCATTCAATCTCGCTGGCGCGCAGCATGAGCAAACTGTTGGCGCTGGGCATGCGGCTCGAAGACGTGGTGCAGGCCGTCACAATCACGCCCGCGCGCATGCTGCAGCTCACCGATCTCGATACGGCTGGGTTCGGCAGCTTGACTGTCGGCGCACCCGCACACATCACCGTGTTCGATGTGCTGAACGAAACTCACGATCTCACCGACGCAGAAGGCGAGACGCGCCGCACTGAGCGATGGATCGCGCCACGAAGCGCTTTTGTTCACGGCCAGGCCTTCCAACGCAGCGCAGAGCTATGAACACCAACAAGTCCGCAACGAAAGCGCCGAACAGCACCGAACAGACCGTGTTCGGCCGCATCGGCCTGACCAACGTCATCAACGCCGCCGGCAAACTGACCGCGCTCGGCGGCAGTGCGCAGTCCGACAGCGTGGCCCAGGCACAGGCACAGGCCGCACAGGCACATGTCGATCTGCAGTCGCTGCGCGATGTCGCCGGACAGCACATTGCAAAGTGGACAGGCGCCGAAGCTGCATGCGTAACATCCGGCGCCGCCGCCGGCATTGCCATCGCGACCGCAGCCTGCATCACCGGTTCACGCATCGATCGCGTTCTGCGTATTCCGGACAGCACCGGCATGGCCAATCGCGTGCTGCTGCAAGCCGGACACGATGTGCACTTCGGCGCTGGCGTGACACAGATGATCCGTCTGGGCGGCGGCATCGCGCTGCGCATCGGCTGGGCGAACGCTGTGCCCTTCGAACTGCTGGACGAAGCGCTGACAGACAGCACCGACACCGCTGCCTTCATGTACGTGCAATCCCATCATTCCATCCAGGAGCGCATGATCCCGCTCGAGGCGTGCATTGCTGCGTGCCATCGCAAAGGCGTGCCGGTCATTGTCGACGCAGCTGCCGAAGATGATCTGCGGCGCTACATCGCGCTCGGCGCAGACCTCGTCACCTATTCCGGGGGCAAGGCCTTCGGCGGTCCAACGTCCGGCTTCATCGCGGGCCGCCGCGATCTGATTGAAGCCTGCGAACTGCAGCAGCGCGGCATCGCGCGCACGATGAAGGTGGGCAAGGAACAGATCGCCGGCTTACTGGCAGCACTGACGGAATATGTCGGGCGCGATGAAGCGGCCATCGATGCTGCACGCAACGCGCTCATCGGCAACCTGCAGGCTGCGCTTGCCGGCGTGGGCGGCCTGGCAACACACCTGAAGGCCGACGAAGCCGGCCGTGCCATTCATCGCCTGGCATTGCGCCGCAGCGACGGCGGCGATATCCGCGAACTCGTACGCTTCCTGGCGCGCGGCACGCCGAGTATCCGCGTGCGTGAGCATCACCTGGACGATGGCATCGCACTCATCGATCCACGCGAAATGTCTGCAGCACAGTCAGACATCGTGGCCAGCCAGGTGCGTGCGTTCTTCGCCACGAAGAGCGCTGCCAACGCTGCGCCTGCTGTGGCTGCGCGCAGCACGCCAAAGCGCACGCAGAAAAAACGAAAAGGCACCGCGTGATCCTGCATCCGGACCACCGCGATCAGTTGTTGCGCGAGGGCTACCTGGCGATCGACAACGTCGTGCCGAAAACGTATTGCGAAGCCGTCATCGCAGCGATGTGCGAATTCGTGGGCGTGGACATCGAAGATCCTGTGACCTGGCCCAACTGTCAGGCGCAAGGCCACGGCATTGTGCCGCTGCATCACCATCAAGCCCTGTGGGATGTTCGCCAGCTGCCGCAACTGCACAGCATTTTCTCGGCGCTCTACGAAACCGAGCAGCTCTGGGTAACGCTGGACCGCGTGTCGTTCAAATTGCCAACCCGTCTGCGTGCACAGCCATTCCGCATGGACAAAGTGCATTGGGACGGCGACCCACGTCAGATCGCGCCGTTCGCGCTGCAGGGTCTTGTGTACCTCACCGACACACCGGCGGAACAAGGCGCGTTCGCCATGGTGCCATCGCTGTACAAGGGCTTGGATGGCTGGCTCAGTGCAGGCCGCAGTGACGCCGAAGTCGCAAGCCCTGATGTCGCCGGCTATCCGCTGGTCCCCGTGCCCGGCAAGCAGGGCACGTTGGTCATCTGGCACCGCCGCATGCCGCACACCAGCACGCCCAACAACGGCACACAGCCGCGTCTGGTGCAGTACGTCACGATGAACGCAGCGCCAAGTGCAGACGGCGCCAACCAGTTGAGCCACGAGAAAGTCGATGCGGCTTACGCAGCGCAGGCCAATGCCTGCATACAGAAGCGTCCACCTGCCTGGGCAATTCGACAGCGTGTCGCTGGCCAGCAGGACCCCGAGCCCGGCCCACCTGTGCAGTTCACAGCGCTTGGCCGCAAGCTTGCCGGCATTGACCGCTGGTAGGCGGGCACGATGGCGAGCGATACCCACGTGAGCGCACCCGACACCCGCACAGACGAAATCACGGCCATCGAACGCAGCCCTGGCGATACCAAATCACTTGCCATTGCACGCTTGATCGATGCCCGCTTCAGCGACTATCGCCGCGCCTTCTCCGCCATCACGCTGACTGCCGGCGCGCGCTTCGCGCATGCCGACTGGCAGGGCAGCCAGGCCGCCAGCCTGCAACGCCTTGGTCTGTACAACACGCATGTGCACGCCGCATCTGAAGCCGTGCGCGCGTTGTCGGGCAACTATCCCGCGCCCGGCTTGTGGCATCGGGTCAAGCTGGCCTACATCAGGTTGCTTGCAGAGCGCTTCGACTACGAACTGGCCGAAACCTTCTTCAACTCCGTGCATCGGCGCGTGATGCACGCGGCCTACGTACGTGAAGACGAAATGTTCGTGCTCTCGCCCTTCACGGCGCCGCCCAAGACATTGACGGTCGAGGTGTTCAAGCGCTGGACGGCGGGTGACAACGAAACAGTACTTGCGCTGGTGCGGCGCGTGCTCACCGATCAACGCTTCACCCTGCCCTGGGAGAACCTTGATCGCGATGCGACGCGCATTGCCGCGGCACTGCACAACATCCTGCGTGGGCAACCGCACGGCCTGGACATCGAGCACGCGACAGGGGAAGCGGCATTCGAATTCGTGCGCATGCCGTTCTACCGCAACAAGGGCGCGTATCTGGTGGGGCGCTTCGTGTGGGGAGCATTGGCGCTGCCCGTCACCATTCCCGCGCTGCACAACGAACCCGTCTTGCACGGCCCACCTGCGTTGCACAGCATGCCTGTGTTGCAGAAGGAAGGCGCCGCGCTATTCGTAGACACGCTGCTGGCCGGCGAAGACGAGCTGTCGATTGTGTTCAGCTTCACCCGCGCCTACTTCATGGTGGACACAGCACTGCCCTCGGCACTGGTCAGCTTTCTTAAAGAACTGATGCCGCAGAAGCAACCTTCCGAACTGTATGCAGCGCTTGGCCTGCGCAAGCACGGCAAGACCGAGTTCTACCGGAGTTTTGTCGAGCACCTCAGCCGGTCCAGCGATCAGTTCATCATCGCGCCCGGCATCAAGGGCATGGTCATGGCCGTGTTCACACTGCCGAGCTACCGCACCGTGTTCAAGATCATCAAGGACCGCTTTGCGCCACAGAAGAACACCACCCGCGCCCAGGTGAAGGCCGCCTACCGGCTGGTGAAGGAGCACGATCGCGTAGGTCGGATGGCCGACACCCAGGAGTTCCAGAACATGGTGTTTCCGCGCGGCCGTTTCGCGCCGGAGCTCATCGCGGAGCTGCTGGAAACCTGCCGCGGCAGCGTGCAGATCGTGGGCGACCGCATTGTCATCGCGCACCTGTACACCGAGCGCGCCATGACGCCGTTGAATCTGTACCTGCAAACTGCGAGCGACAGCGAAATCCGGCAGGCACTCGACGGCTACGGGCGCGCCATCAAGGAGCTGGCCGCGGCAAACATCTTCGCCGGCGACATGCTGCTGAAGAACTTCGGCGTGACGCGTCATGGCCGGGTGGTGTTCTACGACTACGACGAGATCTGCTACCTGACCGAGGTCAACTTCCGCCGGATCCCGGCAGCCCGCACCGAGGAAGACGCCCTGTCGGCCGAGCCGTGGTACTCGGTGGCCCCGGGCGACGTGTTCCCCGAGGAGTTCGAGCAGTTCCTGTTCGGCCGCGCCAGCATCCGGCAGCTGTTCCGCCAACTGCACGGCGAGCTTTACGACGCTGACTACTGGCGGGGTCTGCAGGCCAAGATCCGCACCGGGGAGCTGCTGGACGTGTTCCCCTACCCGGCCGACAAACGTTTTGAAGATCGCAGCACGCGCTGACCACCGCGTGCGCTATCCTCGCCGCCCGTTTTTCGCGGCCAGTTTTGGAGAACACCATGGGCAAAGGCGACGCTCGCACCAAGCGCGGCAAAATCTTCCGACACAGCTTCGGCAAGTCACGTCCGCAGAATCCCGAACGCAAGTCCGGCAACAACGGAGCACCGGCCGTCAAGGCTCCACCCCGTGCGGCACCGGCGCCTGCGCCGCGCAATCGCGGCAAGCGTGGCTGAGCCAGCGACGGGGCAGCGCAGTTGGCTCGGCTCGTGTTGCAGACGCCGAGTTTTGCCCATCTGCCATGCCGCCGCCCGCTGCAGTCTGCGCGGGCGCATCCCGCTCCGCTAAGACGTTGATGCATCCAGCACAGGTGAACTAGCCCAGTGGATCCCACCGACGCCCCAACTCAGAGTCACTTCTTCGCCTTCCTGGCGCGGATGCGTTTCATCCAGCGCTGGGGGCTGATGTACACCACCTGGCCCGAGAACATCTCGGAGCACAGCTTGCGGGTGGCCATGATCAGCCATGCGCTGGTGATCATTCGCAACACGCTGTTCAACGGCCAGCTCAACCCGGACCGCGCCGCCGCGCTGGCGATGTACCACGACGTGACCGAAGTCATCACAGGCGACCTGCCTGCGCCCGTGAAGTACTTCAACCCCGACATCGAAGTGGCCTACAAGGCGCTTGAAGCCACTGCAGCCGACAAGCTGTTGTCGATGCTGCCCAGCGAGTTGCGCAGCGCATTCGCCGGCTATATTCAGGCGGAGTTGCTGCCGGACGATGTGCCATACAAGGCCGTGATCAAAGCCGCAGACAAACTCTGTGCGTACCTGAAATGTCTGCAGGAGCTCGGCACAGGCAACCAGGAGTTTCTGCGTGCGGAACGCACACTGCGCACAGCAGTCGAGGAAACCGACCTTGCTGAGGTGCGCTACTTTCTGCAGGTGTTCGTGCCAAGCTTCCGCCTGCAGCTCGATGACTTGGGCTAGCACTGCCCGCGTTGGCCATCGCCCCCTCTCAAACAACACACAGACAACCTTGCACATGCGCGCATTTTCCCTGGGTTTCGATGAATATCTGGCACGGGGCGGCAAGTGGGCGCGGCGTGCGCGCTACGTGTTGATGCTCATGCTGCTCGCGTGCACGACACTGTCGGCGCCTGTGCAGGCTGCGCCTGCTGCGCGAGCAGCAGACGCAGTCAGCGCAAGCCATGTTGAAGCCGCAAAGGAAGTGCTGCGCATCCTGCGGGTGCGAGAGTCCATTGCGCCGATGGTCGGGCAGCTCTCGGCGCTGATCAGAGAACAGATCGAGCAATGGCAGCCGCCGGTCGAGCAGCAGGCCGAGGTCGACAAGACCATCGTCAAACTCAACGCTGTGCTTTCCACAGAGCTGAACTGGACCAACCTGGAGGCCGACTACGTCGTGCTGTACACCGAGAACTTCAACGAAGCCGAACTCAAGGAAATTGCGCGCTTCTTTCGCTCCGGCACCGGCGCGAAGTACGTCGCGAGTGCGCCGGCCATGCAACAGAAGATGCTGAACATCAGCCAGCTGCGCATCGCGCGCGTTCAGCCACAGGTAGAGCTGTTGCTGGGCGACCTCAAGCGGCATCTCGACACATTGGCCATGCAACGCGAGCTGGCGCCCGCTCCCGCTCAAGCAGCGCAACCAGCGGAACCGGCGCACTGACGGCCGCGCACAAGCGCTGACAAAACTACGCTTGCCCCCGGCCGGCAAAGCGACTACAAAGCGCGCGTCACCTAAGGGGGGGTCGCAAGACCTGAGACGCTCGAATGAGCGGACCCTTTGAACCTGATCCGGTTAATGCCGGCGGAGGAATAGGTGTTGGTCTTCGCCTCCCCGCTCTCCCTGGCAACAGGAAACAAGACGGAAGACGGAAACCGGCGCACCTTCCCTTGCGCCCAATTGCCGATCCTGTGACGCCCTTCGACCACAGGATTCGCCATGACACTGCACGCTCGCCCATCGCGCCGAAACTCGGCGCGGTGCCCCACCACGCAGCTTCGACGCAACGTCGCGCATCGCGCTGGCATTTCCGGCGCAATCCTGCTGTGCACATTGTTCGCCGCGCACACCAATGCAGACACCGCAGCGATAGGTTCCGCGCAGACCGCAGCGCAGATGCAGGAGATCATCGTCACCGCGGACTACCGCCAGAGCGCGCTCGACAAGCTGCCTGTCAGCGTCTCGGTGCTCAGCGAAGAGACCATCGTCGCGCGCGGCGCTGTGCATCTTGAACAGTTGCTCGGAGCATCACCCAACCTGAACTTCGCCGGCGGCACGTCGCGAGCGCGTTACATCCAGATTCGCGGCATCGGCGAGCGCAGCCAGTTTGCAGAGCCCCTCAATTCGTCTGTTGGCCTGCTGGTCGACGGTGTCGACTATTCCGGGCTTGGCACCACGGCAACCTTGTTCGACGTACATCAGGTCGAAGTGCTGCGCGGCCCGCAGGGCACGCGTTACGGCGCCAATGCGCTGGCAGGGCTCATCAACGTGCAGTCCAACAGCCCCGGCGATACACGGGAGTTCCGCCTGACCGCCGAAGCCGCCAACTACGAAAGCTGGCGCCTCGGGCTTGCAGGCGGCGGCCCCACCGGCATCGACGATCTGCAGTATCGCGTTGCCGTTGAACAGCATCGCTCGGACGGCACCACGAACAACCGCTATGCGGGCGACAAGACCGGCCAGCAGGACGAGCTGACGCTGCGCACAAGATTGCGTTGGGCGCCCACCGCCGACAGCAGCTACAACCTCACACTGGGACGCGTCGATGTCGACAACGGCTACGATGCGTTCTCACTCGACAACGATCGCCGACCGTCATCGGACCAACCGGGCCACGATAGACAGGTGTCGAACTTCATCACGCTGGCAATCGACCGCCCCGCATTCGACGGCGCCAACCTGGAAATACGTCTGGCCGGCGACAACAGCGATATCGACTATGGCTACGACGAAGACTGGACCTTCACAGGCTTCCACCCCGACGGCTATGCCTCGACCGACAACTACCAGCGCGATCGTCGTGCACGAAGCATCGATGCACGTCTGCTCGGAACGCCTGACGGCGCCCAAGACGGCAGAATATTCAACGGCCGCACGCGTTGGCTGGTGGGCCTGTACGCCATCCGCGAGGAAGTGAATCTCAAGCGCGAATACACGTTCCTTGGCGCGCCATTCACTTCGCAGTTCGACACCCGTCGCATCGCCGCCTATGGCCAGCTGGACACTGATCTCGGTGGCGGCTTCACATTGGGTGTGGGTTCACGCATCGAACAACGCAAGGCACGCTACCGGGACAACGAAGGCGTGCGCTTCGACCCAGACGAAACGTTGTGGGGCGGCGAGCTTGCACTGTCGCGCCAGTTCGAGAACGGCGCACTTGCCTACGCGAGCCTCGCACGTGGTTACAAGGCGGGCGGTTTCAACACAGACGGCTCGCTCAGCCCGTCACTGCGCGAGTACGGTGACGAAGGCTCGTTCAGTGTGGAACTCGGACTGAAGGGCAGCGCGTTCGCGGAGGCACTGAACTACCGCCTGGCGTTGTTCCACATGCGCCGCAGCGACATTCAGATCGCCAGTTCGATCACGGTGCCGCGTGACGATGGCAGCGCCGAGTTCATCGACTTCATCGGCAACGCTGCGAGTGGCCGCAACAGTGGCTTGGAGATGGAGTTCGACGCGGCGCTCAGCGACCAGCTGCAGCTGTTCGGCAGCCTGGGTTTGCTGCGCACCGAGTACCGCAACTTCACCAACGCCAACGGCGAGCAACTGGACGGCCGCGATCAAGCCCAGGCCCCGCGCTATCAGTTCAATCTCGGCGGTACCTGGCAGATCGCGCCGGCGCTGGCATTGCGCGTTGAAGCCGAAGGCAAAGACGGCTTCTTCTTCGACGACGCCAACAACGCTCGGGCCAACGACTACGCGCTGCTGCACAGCCGGCTGACCTACAGCGGCGATGGCTGGCAGGTGTCCGCCTGGGGCCGCAATCTGCTGGACAAGGACTACCGGGTACGTGGCTTCGTGTTCGGCAATGACCCTCGCATCGGCTACGAGCCCCGGACCTACACCCAGCTGGGCGAACCGCGCCGGCTTGGCATCAGCGTCAGCGCCGATCTTTGAGCGCCGGCCTTCTTCCACGCGGGCCTTCCTCACACCGGCTAGGCTGAATCCGGGCACTCAGGCTTGCGCGGCCTCCGCGCAATGCTCATCCTCGCGGCCGCGGCTCAAACGGGCACGCGTTCCTCATAAAAAACACTGCTTAGGGCGAACCAGAAGATGGACGACAACAAGACCGTTAAGAACCTGACGATCATGGTAGGCATGCTGGCGGTGCTCGGCGTCGCGATCTATTTCGTCGCAGACATGGTCTCGGGGATGGGTGTCTGAGGCGCAAGCCCTACACCGGTAAACCGACTCGCCGCCCGGGCGAACACGCGCCCAGGCATGTGCACAAGCAATGACGACCGACACCGCTATCCAGCAGGATCGCGCTGCGGCCGCACGGCTGCTCGAAGCGAAATTCCGCAGCGACATTCCCATCACCGGTGCCATTGACGTCCGGGTGCGGGAGTTCGCGGGCGATCGCATCGTGCTCACCGCCCCGCTGGCGCCCAACGTGAATGTGCATGGCACCGGCTTCGCCGGCAGCATCTATGCATTGGGCGCGCTGTGCGGTTGGGGCCTGATCTTCCTGTCGCTGCGCGAAGCGGGTGCCGCCGGCACGCTGGTGATGACGGAGGCCACGATCCGTTACGCGCGGCCCCTGACCGGTGAACTCGTGGCCATCTGCGACGTGCAGGCCAACGCGGACTTTCACGCGGCCATGGACAAGTACCACCGCACCGGGCGCGCGGGTTTCGACCTGCCCGTCACGATTGGTGATCCAGACGCGCCTGCGGCAGTGCTGTCAGCGCGGTACATGCTGCGGCGCTGACGTTTCTGCAGTCGGCGCCTGCTGTCAGGACCCGCAGTCAGGGCCTACGGTGCTGGGTAGTCGTCGGCCTCACCCAGTTGAAACCGTATCTGCGCAGTCGTGCCGATGACAGGCACCGCCTGGCCGTCCTTGCGCGCCGGCAGGTAACGACGCCCCTGCACATAGGCCAGCGCAGCAACATCGAAAACACCGGGTGGCTGCGCCGATTCAACCCGCGCATTCCGCACCTGCCCGTCCACACCGATGTCGAATCGCACCAGCACATTGCCTTGCGTCTGTGCAGCCTTGGCATTCGCCGGATACACAAACACGCCGTCCTGCTGCAGCTGCGGATTGCGATCGCCGGTCAGCGCGCAACCGGTCCCGCCCAACAGGACGGTCAGGAACAACGCCGACCACATCAGCAGCGAAGGCAGCCGGAGGGCAGGCAGCCGGGCAATACCACGCGGTCTGCGCAACGCATTCGTCGAACATCGGTGCTGCGCCAGACTCATTCGCATGTCTCTGCCTGTCCGTCGCGTAGCACCATGAACTGCCGGCCCGGCGCGTTGGCGAGTTCCGGCGCTTTGTTCGGCCGCATGATGCTGGCGCCATCGGGCGCGTATTGCACGATGTAAGCCTTGCGCGGCAGGCCAGTCAGGTTTGGCCCGGTGCGATGCGGCGTCAGGCTCGAGAACACGGCGATGCCGCCCGGCCGCAGCTCGATCGGCACCGCGCCCTGCACGTCGGTCAGGCAACAGAACCCGTACTCCGTCCAGCGATGCGCAAGCGTCCCCAGGGTATGCAGGTTCGGCACAACCCAAGGGCAGCCGTTGTCCTGCGTCGCCTCGGTCATAGCAATCCAGCAGGTGAGGTACTGCTGCGGTTCCAGGAACGTGTAGCCATTGTCCTGATGCCAGGGGAACTCCTCGCGCATGCCGGGCTTCTTGTACACGGACTGCTCCCAGTACAAGCGAACGTCCGGCCCGATCAGATCGCGGCAGATGCCCAGCAAGCTCGGATGACGGCAGAACTGCGCCAGGGCATCGGATACCAGCACGAGGTGCGCCCGGAACGTGATCTCGTCCGCGCGGGATATGAGCTGACGGCCATCGGGCTGTTGCCGTAACGCTGCCTCGGACTCGGCTTCAAGCGGGTCGATCTGCGCGCATAGCGCCGCCACTTCGTCCGCGCTGAAAACGTCCTGCAGGGCCACGAAGCCATCGCGATGGAAGGCTTCAATCTGCGCGGTCGACAGAAACGCATCTTCGCGTTGGCCGGGCTCGGAGGTTGAATGCGGTACCTGCCACTGGAAGGCATGATTCTGTGGATGCAGTTCGTAACGCACGCGCAAGCCGCTGACAGCACAAGTGCCTGCACTCTACCGTCTACGCGTCGTCTACGGATCCTCTGAACAAGCCGCTGCTGCGGCTTGTTCGGGTTCACATCCCTCTGCGCCGCTATCCGCGCTGGTATCCTTCCGGGCCCCATCGCAGCACGCCCAGCCCCATGGCGCTACGTCAGCAAGTCCTCGTGCTCTATCTGGCCAATTCAGCGCTCGATACACCGGTGATTGCGTGGTCCATGTACGACGGCACGGGGGCGCGTGAGCACATGGCCGGCGATGAAGAGCGCCCGCCCTACGCAACCGGGCTGCATGCGCTGCGCGATAGCTGGCGCCTGTTCCAGACCTCGCAATTGCTGCCACATGCACGCGGTGAAGAACTGGAGCTCAGCTATCTGAAGTACGAGTTCATGTTCGAAAAGCTCATCGACAGCTGAGATGCCGCCCACATGAAACTCAATTCGCTGCAGATGGCTCAGTTCGTTGCGCGTGGCTTCCTGCGCTTCGACGCGGTGGTGCCCGACGACATCAACGCGCAGTTCATGCAGGAAGCCGGCGCGGTGCGCGAAGACGGCAACTACAAGCGTGTAATGCAGCTGCTGGGCGAGATGATCGCGACCAACGATATTCCAGAGGTGCGTGCTGGCGTGCCGCTAGGCACTGCGTTTGCGCCGGGCAGCGCGCTGCAGCGGCTGCTCGATCTACCCGTGGTGCGCGGCGCGTTGACCAGCCTGGTCGGCGCCGACCCGGTGTTCGACCACCACTTCCTGCACGTCACGTTTCCCGATCGTTACTACGCGGCGGCAGGCCAGCACAACGTTGCGCAGCACACGCACCAGGATTCGACCATCGACCCACGGCGGGCCGCGTTCGACGTGCAGATCATGTACTACCCGCACGAGGTGTCGCGCGATATGGGCGGCACGCGCTTCATCCCCGGCACGCACCTTCGCAAAGTCAGCGAGGTCGCCATCGGCCGTTACCAGAACATGCTCGGGCAGCAACACATGACCTGCCCCGCGGGCACGTTGTTGTTCCTGCACCACGGAATGTGGCATGGCGCCGGTGTAAATCATGGTGAACGCGTGCGCTACATGTACAAGGTGCGCATCAACCCCACGGTGCCGCAGGTGCGCCTGTGGGATACCAGCGATCTGCGTGAAGACAATGCGCAACGGCCCATCTTCTTCGTGAAGAACAAGCCCGCAACCGATACGGTGGACAACATTCTGATGACACCCGAACCCTGGTTCGAGCACGACACCGGGCGGCTTGAATTCATCAATCGCGTGCGCTTCTGGCGGCAACTGACCGGCGATGCACAGCGCGACGTCGATTACTGGATGACGCGCATCGAGAACGAACCGCAGGTGCATTGACCACGCGGCACGCTCGACACCCGCACGCTCGACCACACGCAACCACACCGCTCACAACCAAAAGACCAGGAACAAAGTCACATGCCAGCCGGCACGTCACCTTCATCCAGCGCGAAGCTTGTACTGACCGCCGAACAGCAGCACCGGCTAACGCTGGCGAAGTACCCGCGCAGCGGCAAGTACGACGCCAGCTGGATGATGAGCAACATGATGGGCCCGAACCCGCTGTGGCTCGTGGAAGCGCTGCTGCAGGCCATGCATCTGAAGCCTGGCATGCGCGTGCTGGATCTGGGCTGCGGCAAGGCCGTCACGTCGATCTTCCTGGCGCAGGAGTTCGACATTCAGGTGTGGGCGGCGGATCTGTGGGTTGCGCCGGCCGACAACCTGGCCCGCATAGAAGCGGCGAAGCTTGCGGACCGCGTATTTCCGCTGCGCGTGGAAGCGCACCAGCTGCCGTTTGCAGAGGGCTACTTCGACGCCGTGATCAGCGTGGACGCCTATCACTACTTCGGCACCAACGACCTGTATTTCGCGCAGTACCTCGCGCCAATGCTCAAGACCGGCGGCGAACTGGGCATCGTGGTGCCGGGTCTGGCCAACGAGTTCACCGAGGTGCCGCCGCACATCAAGCCGTACTGGGAGCCCGCATTCCACAGCTTCCACAGCCCGGACTGGTGGCGCCGGCACATCGATCACAGCGGCCTGGCGAAGGTCACCAAAGCGGATCGCGTCAGCGAAGGCTGGCGCGACTGGCTGACCTGGCAGGAAGTGTGCACGGAAGTGGGTGTGCGTCCCGAGACGGCGCAGCGCGAAGCAGAAATGCTGCGTGTAGATGCCGGGCGGCACCTGGGTTTCACGCGCCTCGTCGCACGCACAACCGCCCGATGACCGACACCGCGCAGACAGGCGCGGCGCCCGCCATCTACTACGGCTACTGGCTTATCGGCGCCGCATTCGTTGCGCAGTTCGTCGCAATCGGCGCGCAGAACTACGCCATCGGCGCATTCATGACGCCCATGATCGACGAGCTGGGCTGGACGCGCGCCGAGTTCATTCTGCCGCGCACCGTCGGCCAGCTGGTGATGGCATTCACCGGCTTCTTCATCGGCACGCACGTGGATAAGCATGGCGGCCGGCCATTCATGCTGGCGGGCAGCTTCATCCTGGCCGCGTCGCTGTATGCGTTGTCGCTGGTGCACGTGTGGTGGCAGTGGGTGTTCCTGAACGGGGTTGCGCTTACCGCAGGCGCAGCGCTGATCGGCAACCTGGTGGTGAACGTCACGCTGGCGAAGTGGTTCGTTGAGAAGCGCGGGCAGGCAATTGCCTGGTCATCGATGGGCGTGTCGTTCGCCGGCATCGTCATTACGCCCGCGGTCACATGGTTCATCGATCAATTTGGCTGGCGCGCCGGTTGGCAGGCCATGGCGGTGGCATCGCTGCTGCTCACTGTGCCCATTGCCTTGCTGATGCGCCGCGCGCCTGAAGATCATGGTCTGCATCCTGACGGCAAGACGATGGCGCAGATGGCCGCCGGGCACGGCGCGCGTGCGCAGGCAGACTTCGATTCGTCGCTGACGCGCGCGCAAGCGCTGCGTACACGCACCTTTTATATGTTGGTGTTCGCCTTCGGCATGTTTCAGGTGGTCATTCCGGTGGTGCTGCTGCAGACCATCCCATTCATGACCGACGCCGGCTACTCGCGTGCGACAGCCGCGTTCATGATCACCATTGCATCGGTACCCGCGCTGGTTTCAAAACCCATCTGGGGCTGGCTGATCGATCGCATGAACCCGAAGCCGCTGGCCGCCGCAAGCGCGCTTTGCGCAGGCATCGCCATGATCATGATTGTGTTCAGCGTGCAGGCCCGTTCGCAGCTGTGGGAGTACGTGGCGTTCTTCATGCTGGGCATCGGTTGGGGCGGCATGATCCCGATGCAGGAAGTGATCTGGGCTTCGTACTTCGGCCGGCGGTATCTCGGCGCCGTGCGCAGTGCGGCATTGCCGTTCGCGTTGATTCTGGGTGGGGGTGGGCCGCTTGTGGTGGCGTGGTATTACGACGTTGTGGGGAACTATGACGGTGCGTTTCTTACCGTGGCTGGGATGAGCGTGCTTGCGGCGGGGTTGATATTGGCGCTGCCGAAGGCGACGCGGATTCAGCGGCATGCGGCGCAGCAGGCTGCGTGAGCACGCGATGTCTGCTGGATCGATAGAGCCGAGGCTGCCCAACCTCGACGGCTGCACGAGGGCGCGCGATGCGTGTGCTGCGCTCGCGCTACTCGGCTGGCAGGAGTGCGGTCGCGGCGACTGGAGCTGGGTGCTGCGCGACCCCAGCGACAGCATCGCGGCGCGAATCACGCCATGGGATGCGGCCTATCTGATGCATGGGCGGATGTGCATTCAGCATGCGCACAACCCCTACCTGCAACGCATCCTGCGCATTCAACCACTGGGCCGGGTTGGCCACGCCATCTTCATGGAACGCTTGCACGCCGCAGATGAGGCGCGCGCAGCCGAACTTGTGACGGCACTTGATCTGGTCAGCGGTGTTGATTCGAAACAGCGATCTACAGCCGCACATCGGACTGGCGATACACCACAGCTTCACGAACTCCGCACGCTGCTGCTTGCTGCCGAACACCAAGGCAGAATTACGCTGCCGTTCTGGGGCGGCTTCGACGTCTCGACCAAGAACATCATGGCGACTGGCGACGGCCAACTGAGGCTGATCGATCCGTACTTCGTGAGTGGCCTTGCGATCGTGTCTGCGCTGCAGAACGGGGAGACGGATCGGCTGCGCGCGCTGAGTGCCGATGAGTTGCGTGCGTTTCTGCAGATTCCCGTCTTCGCGGACACTGAAGAGACTGCCGCGCTTCGGCGCGTGGTGGATGGGATGTATCCGACGCACGAGCGCTGAGCACGCAACCTGCCTCAAGGCTCCGACAACTTCCGCTGCTTAGCCTCACCCAACGGCAACTCCACCGCCGCATCCAGATTCCCCTTGCCCGGCACGTAGTTGACTTCCAACCGCGTGCCACACGGATCTTCGAACAGCAGCGAGAAATAGCCTGGCGCCCAGTCATCGTCCACCGGCTCATGCACGATGCGCCCGCCCACGCGCGCGCACAGGTCAGCGATGAAACGTGCGCAACGCTGCACATCCTCACGCGAACGCGCGCGCAAGCACAGGTGATGCATGCCCGCACGATACTGATCGAACGCCACATCGCGATGCGCCGCACTTGCCGCACGTATGCCGATACCCGTGCGGCTGCCGACCGCATAGAACAGCACGTCGGTGCGCACCAGCGTCTGCATGTCGAAGAAGCCCAGCATGGCTTCATAGAACGGCAGGCAGCGCGTGTAGTCCTGCACCGTAATGTAGATGTGCGCAATGCCATTCAGGCTTACGCGATCTGGTTCAGTCGAGTCGCTCAAGGATTGTCTCCGTCAGATTGTTTTGCGGCCGCGGCGCGTGCGCAGCAGCACGCCCACACCCGGCGCCAGCAGATTCAGACACATCACCTGAGTGAACGTGGACCAATCCACCTCCACCTCGCCCGACGACATCTGCTGCCACAACGAGTAGCAGACGTAGAGAACGACCAACACGCCATACACCGGCCAGGCACGTCGGCGCGCGATGCTCGCAGCAAGCCACCCCCCCAACACCGACATCAGTGTGCCCAGCCCAAACGACACAACAGTCCACGGATTCGCGAACGACTGCGTCCAATTCGAAAAGTCCATGAAGGGCGCCTCGCTTGCCGGCGCCACGATCGCCTGCACAACGGCCAGCACGATGTCGAGCACCTGAGTGCCGAACACATCAACCAGAAAGCCTGCAATGGCCGCGAGCAGCACACGCACGGGACCTGCGGTCGTCGCGGCCGCGTTACCCGCCGCATGCGCATCCAGCTCGCTTTCGGGCGGTTTGTAGTGCGCTTCGTAGTCCGGGTCGCTCATGTCTGTGCTGCCAATGCATGTTCCAGCGAGCGCCGCCGCAACATGAACAATGCCGCCATGCGCAGCTGCGCGCGCGCGCGATCGAGGTTCTGGCCCGCGCGCTCGGTGTGGAAATAGACATCGCCACTCAGATGATCGGTGATGAAGCGCACGCCGAGCATGAACGCGATGTAGGCACACGCGGGCACCATCAGTTCAACCTCCTCACGCTGCAGCGAACTGCCCAACGCCTGGCGAAAGCCCAACGCGATGGCCGCGAACTGCGCCGCGTTTACGCCAACCCGCGCGATGTCTGGTTCGTCTTCACGCGCCGTGGCGCACGCCGAGCGAACCAGATCGCCGAAGTCGAACAGCAGCGTGGCCGGCATGACGGTGTCCAGGTCGACCACAGCCACTGCTTCATCGCGATCCTTCGCCAGCAGCAGATTGCTGATCTTGCAGTCGCCGTGAATCAGACGCTGCGGCAACGCAGCGAATGGCAATGCCAACAGGGACGCACGATGCTCGGCAATGAAGTCCGTAACGTCGGCGCAGGCACCTGCACGCACAAGCGCGTCATCGCGCAGCGCAGCGTCGTAGGCGTGCACGCGCGGCCGCAGATCGTGAAAGCCTGCGATGGCCGGGACGAAACCGGCAGTCTCGAAATCTTCTGTGAGCTGCAGAAAGTGCCCGAAACCTGCGCCCGCAGCCTCGGCTGCAGCGATGCCCGTGGGCATCAGCAGCGTGCGTGTATCGGCGATGAACTGCGTAAGCCGCCAGACCTCGCCACGCGTATCTCGGGCAAACGGCGCGCCCTCGAGCGTGCGCGCCTGTGCTGGCACAAACGGCGCCTTGCGACGCACGTGTTCGGCTACAGCCAGCGTGTTGGCGACCAGCCGCGCAGGATCGGGGAACACCGCGCCGTTGATCCACTGCAGAACATCACAGCCACGCGCGTGCTCAATGCGCCAGGTGCGGTTGATGTGCCCGGCCACGATCAGGTCAGCTGTCCAGCCGCCGGCGATGTCGAATTGCGCCAGCACCTCGTCTGTTGGATGCGCCGGCAGTGCGCGATCGCTGCCGCTCACGTCGCGATCGTCCGAGCTGGTGCGAAGGCGTGCAGAACGGGCAGCACGGCTTCCTCGAACACGATGAACATGCCGCCGACGGGTGCACTCAGGCGCAGATCGATATCGGGCTGATCTGAGTTGAATGGTGCACGGCCATCGAACACCGCCAGCAATGCCTCGGCAAGTTGTGCAACCCGAACCGCCAATGGCAGAAGCGTTGCCTGCTCTGGCGCGTCATGCGGGGCTGCGCGAACGATGGCGGCCGCCGCCACGCTCTCAACAAGCAGCGGACGCAACTCATCCAGCAGCTCGTCCAACAGCGCGTTTGCGTGCGCTGAATTGTTCGGCTCGAGCCCGGCCACTACTTGCCGCCATCGCGCAAACGTTTCCATCCAGCGTCGCGCCCGCAGGCTCTCGGGCGACAACACGTCCACCAATCGATCCACCGGCGTGTGGGTCTCGTAGGGCCGCGTTGGCGGATCCGGCTCGCCCATCGCGCGGCTGGCCAACGCATCGTCGCCCAGCAGGCGGGCGTACCACTTCAGCGGCTCCAGGCAATCGAGCAACGCCCTTGCCGGCTGCAGCCATGCGGCCCGCGGTTGCAGCGCGATCAGGACAGCCAATGGGTCAGATTGCGCACCCGCAGCCGCGAATACCGACGGCAGTACGCTCGCGACTCGGGCGTTCAGATCGCGCGCATCGCACTGCGGCGCCTGCGTCCACAAGCGTTCGGCAATGGCAGGCAACCGCGAGAACAATCGTTGGGGCAGTACGGGTGCATCCACCAGCTCGCCCCACAGACAGGCTTCACCGCCAATCAGCCGTCCTGTTGCCGGCGTGTCGCTGGCAGCGGTTGCTGCCTGGCGCGTCCAACGATTGAAGCCTTCCAACGTGCGACGCACAGGCGCAAAGCCTGGCGCGGTCGGCAACGCATCTTCCCAACGAAGCAGATCGGGCGCGGACCCGCCCGGGTCCAGGCCATAGTGCGTTTCAGAGCCGTAGAACAGGTCCAGGTAATACGGCGATGAAAACAGTACGTCGCGCCCGCTGGCCAACGCCCGATCGCGCGCCGCCACACCGCGCCATGCCTGCACTGTCAGATTGGCGGGCAATGGATGCCCCAGCACCTCGTCCCACGCAATCGCACGACGACTTAAGCGCTCGAGAATGCCGCACACACGCACGGTGAAGTAATGCTGCAGCGCGCGCTCGTCGGCCAGGCCCTGCTCCTGCATGAACGCAAGAATGTGCGGCTGCTCTGCCCACGCCTTCGGATGCACTTCATCACCGCCGATGTGCACGTACTCGTCGGGAAACAGCTCGCAGACTTCGGTGAGCAGTTCGGTCACGAATTCGTAGGTGCGCTCGCGCGTTGGATCCAGGCTGCCGCGGCCGATGCCGAACGGCTTGCGCAATTCCCATTGCTGCCCCATCGGCGCCAGTTCCGGATAGCCCACCAACCAGCTCTGACAATGCCCCGGCATATCGAGCTCAGGCACAACACGAATGCCCAGTTCTGCCGCTGCCGCAACCAGCCGCCGGACATCGTCGCGGCTGTAGTGCTGCGCGTGGGTTGTGGCCAGCATGGGCAACCTGCTGCTGGCGAGGCGAAAGCCCTGGTCATCGGAAAGATGAAGGTGCAGGACATTCAGTCGCAATGCCGCCATGCCTTCCAACACGTCGAGCACGGAAGGCAACGGCAGAAACCGCCGCGCAGGATCCAGCATGACGCCGCGCCAGGGAAAACGCGGCGCGTCCTTGATCGCCACCGCCTGCAACGCAGGGCCCGACAGACATTGCAACAACGCACGCATTGCCCACTGCAGCCCGAAGCGATTCGCAGCGCGCAAGTGCGCGCCCGCAGCATCGAGTACCAGCGTGTAACTTTCGTCGCCATCGTGTTGTGGTTGGGCGGTGCCAGCTTCAGCAACTTCGAGATGCAGTTCGAACAGCGCGCCTGGCGCGGTCAAATTCGCAGCGCGACCCGACTGCGCTGCGGTGTGCGGCAACAACGCCGCCTGCACACGCCTCAAGCAATCGGCCTGTGTATGCGCAGGCACGGGTCCGCGCACATGCAGACGCACCTCGCCTGCGAACGCCAACGGCCCACCACGCTCAAGTGCTTCCGGCCACGGCATGAGTTGCAGACGCACGGAACCTCGACAATCAGTCGACACGGCAGAGAAACATACCCCGCGTGCTGGCCCAGGCGCCATGCCATCCGCCCGCAGGAAATTCGGCGTCTGCCCGACATCCATCGCTAGAATCGACGCACCTGTCCCAGTCCGATCCGCGTACTGCCAGGCAACCTGCTCGTCCATCGCCTCATCATCCACCAGGGCCCACACCATGTTCGAAGCCGTTGAAGTCGGCAGGAAGATATCGAAGGAGGCCTACGCCGAACGCGAACCCGCGCTGCGTGCTGCATTGCTGGCCGCGCAGATACTCGCCAAGGAACGCAATCGCTCAGTCATCATTCTGGTGTCTGGCGTTGAAGGTGCCGGCAAAGGCGAGGTCGTGGACCGGCTGAATGAATGGCTGGATGCGCGCGGTGTGCGCACCCATGCGTTCTGGGACCACAGCGCAGACGAAGCCGAGCGACCTCCGTACTGGCGGTTCTGGCAGGCGCTGCCACCACGCGGTTCCATCGCCGTGATGTTTGGCTCCTGGTACACGCAGCCGATCGTCGAATTCGCCATGGGCGAATGCGGCAAGTCACGTTTCGAGCGCGCGCTGACGCATATCAACGAGTTCGAGCAGGGCATCAGCGAAGACGGCGCGATCGTCGTGAAGTTCTGGTTCCATCTGAGCAAGAAGGCACAACGCAAACGTCTTGAAGCCGACGAGAAGTCGGTAAACATGAAGCAGGCGCCGCAGGCCGCGCGCTTCGCCAAACGCTACGACGATTTTCTTGCGGCGTCAGAGCGCGCCATCCGTGCCACCGATACCTGGTTCGCACCCTGGTATCTCATCGAGTCGGAGCACCCGCGCTACCGCGACCTGACCATGGGCGAGACACTGCTGGAGGCCCTGCAGACACGCATGGGCGACACCCAGACTGCCGTCCGATCGCCTGCGCTCAGTGCCGCCATCAAGGCACCTGAGCGCGAAGCGCAACGCACGGTGCTCGACACGTTGGACCTGCACGCATCGCTTGAGGAGGCCGACTACGAAGCACGCATCAAGGCAGCCCAGGCCAGGTTGCATGTGCTGTCGTGGCAGGCACGCGAAGCGCACAAGAGCACGGTACTGGTGTTCGAAGGCTGGGACGCCGCCGGCAAAGGCAGCGCCATACGCCGCATCACACAGGCGATCGACGCGCGGCTGTACCGCGTCATCTCCACCGCCGCACCCACTGATGAAGAACGCGCGCACCAATATCTGTGGCGCTTCTGGCGGCACATTCCGCGCACCGGCAATTTCACCATCTACGATCGCTCCTGGTATGGCCGCGTGCTGGTCGAGCGCGTCGAGGGGTTTGCCACGCCGCAGGAATGGGGCCGCGCGTATCAGGAGATCAACGACTTCGAAGAGCAACTGACCGAGCACGGCATACTGGTCTTGAAGTTCTTCCTGCACATCAGCGAAGAAGAACAACTGAAGCGCTTCCGCGAACGCGAAGCAACGCCTTACAAGCAGCACAAGATCGGCCCCGAGGACTGGCGCAATCGCGACAAGTCGGGCGCCTACATGGTGGCCATCAACGACATGGTGGCGCGCACCAGCACCACGAGTGCACCGTGGCTGCTGATCCCCGCCAACGATAAGAAGCTGGCGCGGGTACAGGTGCTGGAGCACATCTGTGCGGCGCTTGAAGCGGCGCTCCGTTAAGCCGCTCAACAATCCACCAAGGGTGTTCGCGGCGCTTATCGATTGACTGCGCCGCCGCTGCACCCGCAGGCTTCGCCGCCGGATTCACCCGCAACAGCTGTGTTGCCGCAGAAGCAGTTCTACCCGCATCAGCTGTTCTACCCGCATCAGCTGTTCTACCCGCAAAAGAGAATGGAGGATTTTCAACGTGACCGAGTCGGTGCCATTGCGGATCGGAATTCCCAGCAAGGGACGCTTGAGCGAATTGGCAGGCGAACTGCTGCGCCAGGCGGGTCTGCATTTCCGCCGCCAGGATCGCTCGTTGTTCGCGCGCGTCAGCGGGCTGCCCGTAGAAGTCACGTTTCTGCGCACCGACGACATCCCGGTGCTGTGTGCCGAAGGCGCCATCGACATCGGCATCACCGGAAGTGATCTCGTGGAAGAAGCCGCTGCCGATGTCGACGTGCGTATGCTTCTGGGCGTGGGCCGCTGCCGGTTGGCGATCTGCATACCCACCGACTCAAGCATCCAGACACCCGCCGAACTCGATGGCAAACGCATTGCCACCAGTTTTCCTGCGACCACGCAGCGCTATCTGCAGCAGCACGGCGCCGCGGCACATCTGGTCAATCTGCACGGCTCCGTGGAAGTCATGATCAGCCTGGGCATCGCCGACGCCATTGTCGATCTGGTCGAGACCGGCAGCACGCTGGCTGCCAACAAGCTGCAGATCCTCACGGAGATCGGCGCTTACGAATCCGTGCTGATCCAAAGCAAATCCTGCCGCGACACCGCGACTGCGGACCGCATCGTCCGGCGCCTGGAAGGCGTGGTGATTGCGCGTGACTACTCGCTGCTCGAATACAACATTGCGCGGGCCCGCCTGCGCGAAGCGGAAGCCATCACACCCGGATTCACCTCACCCACCGTCAGCGCACTGGAGAACGCCGACTGGTGCGCAGTGCGCGTGATGGTCCGGCGCAGCGACGTCATCAACATCATGGAGGCGCTGGAAGCGATCGGAGCATCGGCGATTCTGGAAACGGCCATCAGCAACTGCAGGCTGTGAATCACTGTGGGCCGTGAGTAGCGGGAGCGCGCGGCCCACCCGATGGCAACACGCACCACATGCCGCAGCGTGCCGCCTGCAACAGCGGTCCGTCAGTTGCCGAGGTGCAGCACCGGTGTGGCAGGTACGGGCCAGCCGGCTTCCCTGGCCACACGCACAATGGCTTCGTTGGTATCGAAGTACACCTGCCAGTAGTGATCGTTGTGGGTGTAGGGCCGCACGGAGATCTGCGCGCCCTCAAGTTTCATGTCCAGCAGGTTGATCTCCGGCGGCACCTCTTTCGACACGTTGGGGATCAACGCCACGGCAGCTTTCAGCCGAGCGATTGCATCCAGCGGATCCACGCCGCCGGCAAGCTGTGCCACGCGCTCCACGCGCCGCACCGGCAGCGCCGAGAAGTTCTGAATGGTGTCGCCAAAGATCTTGCCGTTGCCCACGATCGTCATGACGCTGTCCGGCGTGATGATGGTGGTGCCGAACAGTCCCAGTTCATGCACGGTGCCCACCACGCCACCCACGCTGACGAAGTCGCCCGCTTTGAATGGCCGCAACACCAGCATGAACGCGCCGGCCGCGAAGTTGCCAAGCAACCCACTCCAGGCCGCGCCAATGGCCAGACCCGCGCCGGCCAGCAGCGCAGCAAACGAAGTCGTCTGAACGCCGAAGTAGCCGAGAATGCCCAGCACCAGGGTGATGTTCAGCAGCACCGTGATGACTGAACCCAGATACTTGGTCAGCGTGGGGTCGATGTTGTTGCGGCCCATCACCGCCTGCACCAGGCCGATGACCTTGCCGATCAGCCAGCGGCCAATCACCCAGAAGGCAATCGCTGCGGCCACCTTGATGGCGATATCGATCGCCGTGGTGCTCAGAAAAACCTGAATCGCTTGCATGTCCATCACCAAGACTCCAGTCGGCCAAACAGGGCGCAGTCTTTTCGGCCTGCAATTGTGTGGCGTGTATGGTCGCCCGCGCCACGTGACGATACGACTGCGTTTTGCAATCTATAACGGTTGTTCACCCTGGGGCGGCGGGTCCCTGGGCGGCCCGATCAGCCTGGCATCCAGCTTTTCATTCGCCTCCTGGGCGTAGCGCTCAGCATCGGCCCAATGCGTCTTCGTGCCAGCCGCGCCGTACCAGGACTGATCGCCCGGCTCCGCAATCGGTCCAAAGTCCTCGTCGATGTAGCGCCGCGTGCCCGATACCGCGGCGGCTGCGCGCGCGGGTTCTGCCGCAATTTCAGGGGCTGTCGCCACAGCAGGCGCCGGCGGCAGCAACTCCGGCGGAACCGCCGACGGCGAATAACGCTGCGGCCTATTGTTGCGCAGCCAACGCCATGCAAACGGCAGCAACGCCAGCATGACCAGCGCGTGCAGAAACGCCGGCACGCCCATGGCTGTGCCCATGCCGATCAACAGCGCCAGCGCAATCGGCACCACCAGCACAGCACAGCCGATGTTGAACGCATAGCGCGGGCCCGAAATGCCACTGCCGAACTGCACGGGATGGCCGGAAGCCACAAGCGCGCTGTGCAGCGCCAGAATTGCGGCGCGATATTCGGTGGCGTGGGGCTCAAACCGCCCCGGCCCGACATAGCTCGTACTCAACACCCGCATGCGCTTGCCACCGCGGCCCGCGATGTCGCAGCAATAGCGCTGGCTGTCGAAGCGCGAGGGCATGTACGACAGCCGCACGGATTCGATGTACTCGAAGGGCAGCGCGTCGATCACGCCGGGCCGCACCAGCGACACGCCTTCACTGCCCACCGAGAAATAGGTGAGCGCGGACGCAGCGGACGCTTTGAAGCTGCAGCTGACCTGCGTCATCGCGCCTGTCAACCTACTTGGCAATCCCGCGCGCAACCAATAGCGCGCGCAGATTGTTGCCCGACACAACCTCGATCCAGTAGCCGTCAGGATCCTTGATGAACGCCAGCCCTTTCATGGCGCCATCGTTCGGTCGTTTGACGAATGGCACGCCCAGCGCCTCGAAGCGCTCGCACGCCGCCTCGACGTTGGGCACCGAGATACCGATGTGGCCGAAGCCACGCGGCTCTGTGTTGCCGTTGTGGTAGCTGAACGCTTCGTCGGACTCGGTGCCCCAGTTGTGTGTCAGTTCCAGCAGCGCCGGCTGTTCGAACACCCATTTCGCGCGTGTGGGGCCGTCCTGCGGCACCGGGCTGGTGGGGTAACCCATGAAGTACAGGGAGAACTTCATATCGTCGAAGTCGTAACGATCCAGCAGCGTCATGCCCAGCACATCGCGATAGAACGCGGTGGACGCGACCGGATCGCGAACGCGCAACATGGTCTGGTTCAGCACGAAGCCCGTGGTCGGGCTGTCGCCCGTCGCACCACGCTGGTCCGGCCCTGGGGTAGTCGCGCTCATCGTTGCGAGGTCTCCTCGTATCGCACGTTGATGAATTGCGCTGGCGGGCTACGAGCGGCATTGTTGCGGAAACTCTGCGGCATCATCAGCAGCGCCCTCGCGCGCGCTCACCTTAACCGAAGGAACTGCACTATGCGTACGCTGGCAGCGGACGAACGCGCGGCACTGGAGAACGCATTCACGCGTCTCCTCACCGACCACAGCAGCGAAACCCACGTGCGCAACACCATGGAGTCGCCCACCGGCTACGACCCCGCGCTGTGGCGCTTGCTCTCTGAGATGGGCATCACCGGCCTGCTGGTAGATGAACGCTTCGGCGGCGCCGGTGCCGGACCCGTTGAGATCGAGCGTGTGATGGAACACGCGGGCGCAGCACTGCTGTGCTCGCCGCTGCTTGCCTCGAGCATCCTGGCGGCCGCTGTGCTCAACGCATGCACTGATACAGACGCGCAGGCACGACTGTTGCCCGACATCGCCAATGGCCAGTGCATTGCCACCGTTGCCATCACCGGCAATGCGGGCACCTGGACGCCTGCCGGCGTTGAAGTGACTGCCAGCGAGCAGAGCCAGTTATGGACGCTGAGCGGCTGCGCCAGCTACGTGTTGCACGCCAGCAATGCGCAACTGCTGCTGGTGGTCGCCAACAGTGCTGCGGGTCAGAGCCTGTTTGAGGTCGATGCGCATTCTGCCGGCGTTGCGCTGACCACACTGCCGACCTTCGATCGCACCCTGCGCATGTCGCGCATCGACTTCAGCAACGTGCCCGCCCGCCTCCTTGGCGCAGCCGGCCAGGGCTGGCCAGTGATAGAAGCAGCGCTGAACGTTGCCCGCATCGCGCTGGCTGGCGAGCAGGCCGGCGCCGCGAGAAGAACACTGGAATTCACGGTGGAATACGCCAAGAACCGTGTGCAGTTCGGGCGCGCCATTGGCAGCTTTCAGGCCATCAAACACATGGCCGCCGATCTGCTGCTCGAGTCTGAGTCCGCAATATCGGCAGCCCGCCACGCCGCCGATGCACTGGCAACAGACGCTGCCGATGCCGACGCAGTGATCAGCCTGGCGGCATTCGCCTGCGCAGACGCCTTCAGCACCGTGACCGCAACCGCCGTGCAGATGCATGGCGGCATCGCCTTCACCTGGGAACACCCGGCGCACCTTTACCTGCGCCGCGCCCGCGCCGCTGCGCAGCTGTTCGGCACTCCAAGCTTCTATCGCGAACGCTACATCCAACAGATTGGAGGCTGACATGAGCAATTCCAACGACGCAGGGGCCGACGACGCACTGGCCGCAGACGCTGCCGCAAACCTGAGTGCAGCCGAGCAAGCGCTGCAAGCCGAAGTACGCGCCTGGCTGAACAGCCACTGGGACCCCGCGTTGCGCAGCGCACCGGGCACCACTCCCGGCGTACAGACCGAAGCGCAACGCGCCTGGCTCGCCAAAGTGGTCGATGCCCGCTGGGCCGTCACACGCTGGCCAACGGAATGGTTCGGGCGCAGCTTCGATGATGCGCAAGCCCGCATTGTCGAGCGCGAGTTCAACCGGGTCGGCGCGTTCGGCACCGCCCAGGATCGCACCAACCTCTGGGCGAACACCGCGCTGGCGTTTGGCAACGATGCCTTCAAGGCGAAGTTCGTGCGCGGCCTGCTGTGCAACGAGATCAACATGTGCCTGCTGTACAGCGAACCCGGCGCAGGTTCGGACCTGGCGGGTATTCGCACGCGCGCAGACCGCGACGGCGACTCCTGGGTGGCCAACGGCCAGAAGGTCTGGACCTCCAATGCAGTGAAGGCCGACTACGGCATGCTGATCGCACGCACCGACTGGGACGTACCCAAACACAAAGGCATCAGCTTCTTCTTCCTGCCCATGAAACAGCCGGGCGTCGACATTCGGCCACTGCGGCAGATCACCAACGAAGCGCACTTCAATCAGGTGTTCATCACCGACGCCCGCATCCCTGCAGACAATCTGCTGGGCAAGGTGCACAACGGCTGGGGTGTATTGCAGACCGCGCTGGCCTATGAGCGTTCCGTGATGGGTGAAGGCGCGCGCGGCACACGCAGTGGTGCGGCCAACGCAGCGCAACAGGGCGAAGAGGAGCTCATTGCGCTGGCACGCGAAGCCGGCGTGCTGAACGATCCGGTGCTGCGCCAGGACATCGCGCGCGTCATCGCATACAAGAAGCTGAATGCCATGAACACCGCACGCGCCAAGGCCGAGCTGGCGCAAGGCACGTCATCGCCCATCATGTCGCTGGGCAAGCTGGCCATGTCGCGCATCCTGCACGAGGAGGCACGCTTGCGCACCGCCATGCTGGGCGCGGCAAGCCTGCTCGAAGGCCCCGAGTATCCGCGCGCAGAAGATGCAAATTTTCTGTCGCTGAACGCGTACTTCACATCGATCGGCGGCGGCACGGATCAGATCCAGCGCAACATCATCGGTGAGCGCGTGCTGGGTTTGCCGAAGGAGCCGGAAGTAGATCGAGATGTGCCGTTCCGCAGTGTGCGCAGCGGCTGAACGCGCCAACAACGGCTGATCGACAAAGCACCACTCAGACGGAGCCAGACATGCGCATGCACCCCGCCATCGCACCCGGACGCGTTGCCGTAATCACCGGCGCCGCCAGCGGCATCGGGCTTGCGGCGGCAACGCGTTTCGCAAGTCTGGGCATGCGTGTGTGCATGGCCGACCTGGACGCAACGCAACTGAACGCCGCTGCCACAGAAGTTGCCGCCATTGCGCAAGGCGGTGCAGCAGACGTCCTGGCGGTGCCGACCGACGTAGCGCAACAGCCGCAGGTGCAGGCGCTCAGGGACAAGGCCTACGCAGCGTTCGGCGACGTCGCCGTATTGATGAACAACGCAGGCACCGGCGGCGGTGGCGGCCCATGGCAAAGCTACGAAGGCTGGCAGCGCGTACTTGCTGTGAACCTGTGGGGCGTCATCAATGGCGTGCATGCGTTTGCCGAAGCGATGATTGCGCAAGGCAAGCCCGCTGCAATCATCAACACCGGCTCCAAGCAGGGCATTACCAACCCGCCCGGCGATACGGCATACAACGTCAGCAAGGCAGGCATCAAAGTATTGACCGAAGGCCTGGCGCATCAGTTGCGCAACACACCGAACTGTCAGGTCACCGCGCATCTGCTGGTGCCCGGCTTCACATTCACCGGGCTCACGCGGCGCCCTGCCTCGACAAAAACGGTCAGCGAGAAGCCAGCAGCGGCATGGTGGCCGGAACAAGTGGTTGACGAACTGCTTGCACGCATTGCCATCGACGACTTCTACATCATCTGCCCTGACAACGACGTCACGCCGCAGATGGATCAACTGCGCATGCAGTGGAACACCGACGACGTCATTCTGAATCGGCCCGCACTGTCACGCTGGCATCCAGACTTTGCGGATGCGTTTGCGGAGTTCATGGCAAACCGCGACTGACGCCGCGCGCACACGTGTTCCCGCAGCAGTAGATCGAGTTACTTCGTTTGGGGTATGGGCGGATGCGTTGCGCAACCGCACAGTACCCCTGCGCGCACCCTCCCCTCCCCCCCCAGGGCCGCCGAGTCCGTTTGGCCGGCGACGCGCGCACCCAGGTTCTAATGGAGTGCAATTTGGGACAAGGACGTCCCTCTTTTCGCGCCGGATGGGCGCCAGCGGCGAACCTGATCGGGCCGCACTGCAACGCACTGCAATGCACTGACTCGCACTGCACTGACTCGCACTGAACAGCGCCCCACCGCACTGAAGCCCAGCCCGCTCAATGCGCTACTGCGCTTTAGGTATCGCCGTTCGACCTGGACCGCGCGTCAATTGGCGCGGACGGCAAAGCCTGGGCGACATCGCCGCGATCTGCCAATCCCTGACGACGGGCACACACGAGGCACGAATGCATTCGCTGCGCTTCAGAACATTGCTGGTTGCTGCGCTCGCTGCGGCCGCGCTCCTCGTCACAGTAATGCTGGTCAAGGCACGGCTGCCGCCTGAAGTGCTCTCCAGCGCACCCATCATGACCGCGCCATTCGCGCTGCTACTGCTGGTTGCTGAACGTCGACGCCGAGGTGCCGCGGCTGACCAACTGAACGCAATCAGCAACCCAACTTCAACTACACGCAGCCAATCCGCTGCAGCGCTGCACGCACGTCGTCCGGGGACTGCACGTGCACAGCCGTCAGCCCTGCCTGCGCTGCCCCAGTGATGTTCTCCAACGTGTCGTCAAAAAACATGATTGCCTCCAACGGCACACCAAGTACTGCACCCACGTGTTCGAACGCGGGCCGATCCGGCTTGCGCAGCCCGATTTCAGACGACACAAACAACCGCTCAAACGTGTGACCCAGCCAGGTGTAACGCGTTGACCATACGGCGTGGTGAGTTGCATTGGTGTTGCTGAAGACATGGCAAGGCAGCGACTGGCGCGCCGCTTCGACCAGCGCGCGCGTTGCGCGAAACTCGTCAATGAAGATGGCGTTCCAGCCGTCAGCCACCTGCTCAAGATCACAGCGCAACTCGAGCTGGCTGCGCACGTGCGCGAAATAGTCAGAGCCCGAGATCTCGCCACGCTCGTGCTGCCGATACGGCTCATCAAAGGCAAATCGTGCACTGAGTTCTGCAAGCGACAACGCCGAGTGCGCCTGCCAATGCGCAAACACGCGCGCGAAATCAATGTCGATGAGCACGCCGCCCAGATCGAACAGCAACGCCTGAATACTCGGAGAAACCAAAGCCAGATACCTTGAGGCAGGCGAAGCGATTCAGAAACGATGCAGAGCAAGCGCCAAGAATGTCGGTCCAAGCGGCCGCACTTTACCCAGCCAATACGCCCAGCACATAGCGCTGCGCGCCATCCTTTGCCGATTGCGCGCGCAGAAACCCCAGACGCTGCGCAAGCCGCACCGATGCCAGGTTGTCCTGCTCGATGAAGGCCTCGACCTGCTGCGTGCCCTTGCGCACGCACAGCCAGGCCAAGACCGCGCCGCACGCTTCCTGCATCAACCCGTTGCCCCAGAAACGTGGATGCAGGTGATACGCCAGTTCCGCACATGCGCCCATTGCGTTGAAGCCGACCGCACCCACAAATGCGCCCGCAAATGCGCCCGCGTTTGCGGCGCCGACCGCGCCGCCCGGCACATCAGCGACAAGGCTGCGCATTGCCCAGCGACACCCTGTTCCACCGGCCTGCATTGCCTGAAAAAAGGCAATGATGCGATCACTGTCGTGCGCCGACTGCGCTGGCAATGGAATTTCATGGCCGTGCAGATCGAACGCGCGGCCCGAGTACGCGCAGACTTCAGGCGCCGACCACAGCGCAAACATGCCATCGGAGTGGGCTTGGGTGAGCGGCTCGAGCAATAGCCGTTCCGTGTTCAGAATTGGCAGCTGCATCACCTGGCCCCGTCCGCATTGATTGGTAATGATCACTCGGACCGCTACACGAATCACTTACTACAAATCACAAGAGGACATCGAAATGGCACTCGACCAGGCAAACTATCAGGCAATGCAGATCGACAAGCGCGCCAATGGCGTGGCAGTCGTGCTGCTGAATCGTCCGGAACGGCTGAACGCCGTGAACGGCACGCTGCATCACGAACTGGCGCGCTTCACGCGCGATGCTGACGCAGACCCGGAAGTGAAAGTGGTGCTGCTCGCGGGCGCCGGACGAGCCTTCTGCGCCGGCGGTGACTTCGGGCCCGGATCGAACGCAGGCGAGATCACGCTCGAAGAAGGCCGGCAGATCGTCGACCACCTGCTGGAACTGCGTAAGCCCATCGTCTCTGCGGTGCAGGGCTACGCCATGGGGCTCGGCGCCACCATCGGCCTGTTGTGTGACGTGGTGGTTGCAGGTCACGGCACCACCATTGCCGACACACACGTGAACATGGGCATCGGCGCAGGCGACGGCGGGCAGGTCATCTGGCCGCTGCTCATGGGCGTGAACCGTGCGAAGTGGTTTCTCATGACTGGTGAGCGTGTGACCGGCCAGCAACTGTTCGACTACGGTCTGGTGAACTTTCTCGTTGCCGACGAAGAGATCATGAACAAGGCGCTCGAGTGCGCGGATCGCCTCGCTGCCGGCCCAGGCATGGCCATCAGCGCATCGAAGGTGCCGATCAATCAGTTCATCCGCATGGTGTCGAACCTGGTGCTGCCGCTGTCGTTGAGCCTCGAGGGCGGCACCATGCGCAGCGAAGACGCACGCGAAGCACAGCGCGCATTTGTCGAGAAACGCCCGGCGAAGTTCACGGGGCGCTGACTCTGACCAAGTCAGCAGGCGGACTACACATCTGAGCCGGATATGCATCGACTCGACGCCCCAAGCAACCGCTGGCGATTCCTTCACGTTCCGGCCGGAGCGGCTGCGATCTACTTCACGGTGACGCTGCTCGCATCCGCGCTGGCGCAGCGCGTGCCCTACGTCATGAGTCTGCTTGAGTACAACCGCGCCGCCATTCTGCACGGCGCGTTCTGGCGGTTGTTCACGGGCCATCTCGTGCACCTGGGTTGGCTGCATCTGGCGCTCAACCTGCTTGGCATCGCGCTGCTTG
>CAMAVY010000010.1 GCA_945861675.1 Klebsiella pneumoniae
CACATTTTCGGGTGCGGTCTGATTCAGCGCGGGCGTGACTTCGGATGGCGTTGTGCCAGCAGAAGCGCCAGCACCCTCGTGCGCTGCCTTCGCGGCGGACGAGTCGTCGGCGGACACGTCCGACGCCGCCACAGCGCCCAGCACGTGCTCAAGGCTCGCGAGCGCATCGTCCGACGCACCGCGTGCGCTTTGCGTCAGCGCCAGATTGGTCCAGGCACGCGCATCGCCGGGCTCACGCGTCGTCGCCTCGGCAAAGACACGCTGCGCCGACTCAAGGTCCCCTGCGTGGGAGGCAACGTCATCCGTATTCGAATGATCAACCGCATCAGGCACCAGCGGCGGGCGTGTCTCGGTGCGAGCGAACGCACCAGGATCCAACTGTGCGAGGGTTGCGAAGCTGGCCGCGATGGCGTCATCCCACAGGCCGTCGCGTGCGCGCGCTGCGTTCAACTGATGCACACCCACTGCCTGTTGCACGATTGCCGCAGCCCGCGTCTCAAGTGCCGCCTCGTAGCGCTCGGCGCCTTCTGCTGACAGACCATCAGGGCGCGGCGATGCGCGCAGGTCCGTGCCAAGTTGCGCATACATGCGCGCGATGGCCAAGGTCGCCGTTGTCACCACCTTGGGTTCACCATAGCCACCCGCCTTCTCGTAGGCGGCAATCGCAGCATCCAACGCTGCGCGCTTGGCTGTCAGCGAAACGTTCAGCGGCTGAGTAAGCGAACGGGAAAAAAAGTCCGCGCCTGCAGTATCTGCAAGTTCAAGGGCGACTTCGGCGGCCAGCAGACGGGCACGGCCCAACTCAGCGCTTTGCCCGGCCTGCTCAAACAGCGCCATCTGCCGCGCACGCCATTGCGCCAACAGCTGCGGCCGCGCGGCCGTCAATGCGCGCAGTGCGGCCACGGCCTCGGCCGCATAGGTCAGCGGTGCGGGGTACTTGCCGACGTAGTCTTCCAACAGTCGCTCCGCAGCGGCCGGGTCCAGAGGCAGCAACAGCTCCGTCGCGTGATAGTGCGCCGCGCGCGCCTGGCTGGCGTCGCTGGTGCTCCCCGCGACACGCATCAGTTCATTCGCAGCTTTATCCGGCTGTCGCAGCTTCTCGTAGAGATCTGCAAGCCGCAGGGCAACGTCGCGCACCAGCGGATGCTCGGGGTGGGCGGCCCGCGCAGATTCCAGTTGTGCCGCAGCCGCCGCCAGATTGCCCGCCTGCAGGTACAGCGATGCAACGTTCAGACCGCCGGCGATGGCCAGCTCAGCGTCGGGCGCAATGCCTGCAAGCCGTTGCAGATGACTGATGGCCGCGTCGACGTCGCCCGCTTTTTCCGCAAGCTCCGCCTGCTGACTCACGGTGGCCAGCACACGCTCCTGCAACTCGCGTTGTTCCGCTGCGTCCACGGCCAGCGCCCGTGCCGCGGCAAAGTGCGCCTCCGCTGTAGGAAGCTCAGCGCGCGCCAGTCGTCCCTCTGCAGCGATTCGATGCGCGAGCCCTGCGCGCGCCGGCGACAACGACCAGCGCATCAGCGCGTTCTCCGCAGCCAGCGCCGCACCCTCGTGATCCTGTCGGGTCAACAAACTGCGCGCAGCGTGGATCTGAACATCAGGCGCACGTGGGTCATCACCAAAACGATCGGCGAAGTCCAGCTCGGCCGCAAGCAGTTGTGGCGCAAGACCGGCATCTGCGGCGAACAAGCCCGTCAATGCCAGTACCGTTGCATAGCCCGCTTCGCGGGCCCGTGTGTGCGCGGGCATGCGGTGTACCAGCCCCCGCATGACCGGCACCGCAGCGGCCAGCTGATCGCCCGCGACCAGCGTCTCGCCCAGGAGGAATATGTGTTCGCCGACTTCCGCGTCAGTCGCGGCCATGTTGCTGGCTGCCCCAAGCGAAGTCGCAGGCGAAGTCGCAGGCGAAGTCGCAGGCGTAGCATCAGTCGCAGCATCAGGCGTGCCCGGCTGCCCAGGCGCGCGATCGAAGTTGGTCAGCCAGACACGGTACCAACGCGCCGCCTCGGCGTAGGCGGCAGGCGATGGCTCGCGCTGCGCCTTCGAATGCTGTTGCGCGGTCTGCTCTTCAATGAACGCACGCAAAGGCCGACCGTAGGACGCGATGCCCGAATCGCCGTGTACGCCATGAAACGCACTGCCTGCACCGTAGCGCTCAACGAAGCGCGGCTTGCGCACCGAAGCTTCTGAGGGGAAGCCGCCATCCATGAGTGCATCGATCGCCCGCAGCGCAAACTTCGGCGCGCTCAGTCCGAGCGGATTCTCCTGTTCGTAGCGTTCGAATGCGCCTGCCGCATCCTGGAAGCGCTTGCCCTGCAGATAGAAGGTGCCTACAGCGTCGTAGAGCAATGCCTGCCAGGCGGGCTTGTCGCGTTCGCGCATCGCCGCCGCCAGCGTTGCAACACCGCCGGTGCGCTCCAACGCCAACACACTGGCGCGCAGCACATCGGCCAGCATTTCCTGTTCCGAACCGGCCAGACTGTCCGATGGACGCGAACCAATCTGCGCAATGACTTCATAAAACGCATCCAGCGCTTTGGCAGGTGCGCCGTTGCGGAAGTGTGACCACCCCAGCATGTAGCCGGCGTGCAGCCCGTACTTGGAGTCGGCGCCACGCGCCGCCGCGTAATCGTTGGTCGCGGCAGCGTAGGCGCTGCGCGCAAATGCCGACTCGGCGCGGCGGAAGTGCGCCTCACGCAACACGGCCACATCCGTCGCGAGGCCGGCTTCAGCGATGATGCGATCCAGATCAGCCAGTGCGCCGTCAGTCTGACCAGCGAGATCACGCGCCCGCGCCAGCTGGTAGCGCAACGCGGGCGCAGTGCTGGCTGCATCTGGAACCACCGTGCGCAGCAACTGTTCATAGGCTGCGATGACCTCCGCATAGCGGGTCGGGTCCGCGGCAAACGTCGCGCGTTCCAGCTTCAGGTCCGTCACACGCTTCTGCACCGCGAAGCGGGCACCTTCATCTTCGAGCGATGGCAGCACCTGCTCGTAACGGGCGATCACCTCGTCAAGCGCAACGCTTGATCTGGATCTTCCCGGCGCCTGTGCGTTGGCGTCCGTGTTTGCGCCCAGGTCGGAACCGGGCGCTGCGACACGTGACTCGGCCGGTGCCGTCTGGGCGACCGCGTCGCGCGAGCTCGTTGATCCAGCAGCGTCCGGCGAAACATCTTCGGGTAGCACACTTTCTGGCAGCACATCAGGCAGCGCCGCTATCACCTCTGCAACGGTTTCACCTTCAACGCGCACAGGCGGTGGATCATCGGAAAAGGGGTTGAGCCGCCCGAGCTCAAGATGCTGAAGATCGTAAGCAGCGTTGCTGACCGCCCGACCAACGCCGCAGCCACCCAGCGCAAGGCTGACCAGCCCAACCGCCACCAGATGCAGCAAACTGATCGACGCATTCCGCCGCATCAATGTGCGCCCCCGTGTGCTGCCGGTAGGACGTTGAGTTCTGCGTCTGCAATTCGCGCCATCGCCAGGCGCGCATAGGCCAGTTGCTTCTCACTGTCTGCACGGTCTGCTGCGATGCGCGCACGCAGGCCTGCCGTCAGCAACTGTTCACGTTCATCACGAAGTTGCGCAGCGCGTGCTGCCAGATGCTGCAAACGCGCCCGCAGCTGATCGACTTTCTGCGCCGCGCCTGCATCTGCTTTGCGCTCCTGCTCTGCCTGCGCAATTCGCGCACCGCGCAGATCGATGAGGTTCAACCGCGTTGCCGCTACCCGGCGCTGCTTTTCCTGCTGCCACACGCGCTGAGCGGCTTCTTCGGCAATGCGGTACGACAGCACCCCGCGCAAACGCTTTACCCGCTGGGCCAGCGCCCACTCCGGCAACGCCTCGACGCCATTTGTCCCCGATGCAGACGCCGTCGCACGCCGTGCGATCAACTGAGTGAGCGCGCCGTGAGCCCGGTCCAGACGCGCCAGCTGGGCGCGCTCTTCGGCCGTGGCAAGCGCGCGTTGTGCCTCGACCGCATCTGCCGCGTGCCACATGTCCCGCTCTGACAGCGCATTCAATGCCGCCTGTTGCTGAGCAAGGTGCTGCTCAAGGACGTCGATGCGCGCCACAACTGACACGTCGCGGACACGACCCGCCGCACGTGCGACGCGCCGCTCCTGCTCGGTTGCCGCTTCTCCCAATGCCGCCGAGGAATCGCTCAACAACTGCAGCCGCTGCGCGGCATCGCCCAGCCTGCGCCAGACCAGCAGATCGCGCTGTGTTTCGCCCGCTGCCAACCAGGCAGGCCAGTCGACGCCGACGAGCTGTGCATCCAGACCCTTCCATTCGTGCGTCAGCCGCGCTTCGTCTGCTGCAGCCTGTGCTTCGTCCGCGTCATCGTCTGCTGCATCGTCTGCATCGTCTTCGTCGCCTGCATCGTCGCCGTGCCGGTCTGCGGCTGCGCGGCGCTGTGCTTTGCCGATGCCGCTCGACGCGCCCAGATCCTCGATCGCAACCAGCGACGCCAACCACTTGCCATCGTCCAGCCCCGCATCCAGCGCCTGCAGCGTCTGCACGCGTTCGGTAAGTCGATCGGCAGCGCGGCCATAGGCCGCCAGCGCAGCAGCACCGCCAACAGTCTGCTCCTGGATGAACGGCACACCGATCAATGCATCCACCCGCTCACTGTCCCAACGGTTGTCTGCAGGTGCGGCAAGTGCATTGAACACGCGCGCCGCCGTACGGAAATCCTGTTGTGCCAGCGCCAGCTGTGCCCGCTGCGCGAGCGCGGTACGGCCATAGGTGCCCGCGACCGGCACGCGGTCGATGCGGCTGATCGCACCCGTCAGGTCGCCGTCTTCGTAACGCAGCATGGCGCCTTGCAGGCCCGCGCGCACCGCGATGTCTCGGGCTTCTGGTGACTCCGGGCGCGATTGCGCCAGCCGATCGAACGCCGCAAGCGCCTGCGATTTGTCATTGGCTGCGCGCGCCGCAACGGCATAGTTGTGCCAACCGAAGTACCACAGCGGCTCTTCAGCGCGCAGCCCGGCCAGCGCGGCGGCCATCGAGTCCAACCCGCCCTGACGGCGCGCAAGCTCCGCCCGCAGATAGCTGACGTCCGAACGCTCGGCGTACTCAGGTGGCAGACGACTGACGAAGTCACGCGCCCGCGCGTCATCGCCATCAAGAAAGGCAACGCGGGCCAGCGCCAGATGCAGACGCGGCAACGCCGTCTCTGGCAATGCGGCAGGGTTGACTTCATCCAGCCAACCACGCGCGGCGACCAGCATGCCCAGACCCAGCGCGGCGCTGCCTTTGGCCAGCAGCAACTGGTCGCGACCGGGCATCGGCTCCCCTGCACGCGCAAAGCGCTGCTCGACGTACAGCGCCTCCGACAACGTGGCGCGATGATCTTCCTGATAGAAGTAGAACAGCACGCTGCCGAGTGCCAACGGCACAGGCTCGGGGCGCGCTTTGAAGACGTACAGATCCGGCAGCAGGTTTGCTTGCGCCGCGGTGCTGCCCACGAACAGCAGGCACAGCGCCATCCAGCACACGACGCGAACCCCGGGCACGCTACGTGCCGGCAGAGCGCTTTCCGTCCGCTTGCGCGCAGCGCCATCAGCCCGGCACATCGCATTGCCTTGTGGCGCCCTGCAGGTCATTGGGTCAGTACACCTCTACCGAAAACTCAGGACGCTGCAACGTCTCGGAATCGGCAATGTGCAATTCGACAAACAGTGGTTCGAACGCTTTGGTGAACGTCCTGGTCGTTGCGCGGCGTAACTCGCGGCCATCCTGGCTGCGCCCAAGGAAGAATGCGATGAGCTCGTTGCCGCCTTGCCGGACGTTGCCAACAAACAGTCGTTGTACGCCGCCACGATGCAGCGCGTCGGTCTGGCGCTCGGTATACAAGTGATGCGCCACAGTAGTCCCGTTCAGCTTCAGCTCGACTTCATCGAGCTTGAACAGTTCACCAACGTCCATCGACAGATACACGGCAACGCGCGAGCTGGGCGGATACAGCAGGTCTTCTTCGAGAATGGCCAGGTCACGTTCAAGCCCGGCCAGTTGCTGCTCGACAGTCTGCGCTTCCGCTGAGGGCGTTTCGCGAAGCAGCGCGCTGGACGCGGGCAGGTCTGACACCGTTGCGTCTGCTCCGGGCGCTTCCGACGCCTGGGCGGCAGTTGCTGGCGCAGTTGAATCGCCAGCATCCTGCGCACCTGCCGCCAGCGCGAACGCAGCCAACAACGCGGCCGCAAAGGCTTTGACACACATGTTCATCATTCCTGTTCACCCCACAGCTGGCGCCAACGCGACCGGAGGTCTTGCCATAGTCCAGGCTCAATGCGAGCCGGCGCTAGCACGTTGAGATCCGTGCCCGCCGCCACCAGCACGCCATCTTCGTCAATGCGCACAAGCCACGGCAGTTCATCGGGATCGAACGTGCGAAGCACTTTGCCGTCGCGATCGATCAGCAGTTGCATACCTTCAGCACGAACATTTGACGCACCCAACGTCCTGCCGTCGCTGGCCGCGGACTCAGGGTCGATCCGCACATCGAGACCATCGCCGCGCGCGTCCACTGCCGAGACGACCATGAATACCGACTTGTCTGCGACCGCCGCGCCGGCTGCCGCGCCGGACGCCGCGCCGGACGCCTGCAAACGTGCATCGGCGCTGCTCAGCCGCGCCGCTACGTCATCCACGAACCCGGCACATTGGCCACACCAGGGCGCGACCAGCGCCAACCAGACAACTCGGCCGCGGTGTTCCGCCAGCCGCCAGTGCCCACCGGTCACGACAGGCAGTGTGAAATCAAGCGGCGGATTCACCTCAGACACGGCACCCGAAGTCGCACTGCCCGAAGCGTCGCTTTCCCCAGCGTCTTCCAACGGCGCAGCCCAGGCGCGCGGCAACCACACAATTGCCAGTACGCAGACAAACAATCTCGGAACCCATCGGCAAGCATTGCCGCGCTGGCCGGCGCGTGGTGACGCGACGCCGATAGGGTCTCCACGGCCGACCCTGTTGTGCTGCACGACTGACATGGAGCTGTCCTAGAAGAACACTGCGCCAAAGGCGCGCAGGATCACCGCATCCAATTCATACAGCGGCTCAGCACCAGGCGTACCACCGCGTGTGACATCGCGAAAATCGTCGTAACGGACGCGCATGAAGTCCGCCTGAACACTCAACCGCCCACTGTCGACCCACGGCAGCCGACCCTTCGCGAAGTCGTAGCTGACGCCCAGGCCGACCGTATGCGAATCGAACGTCGACAGTTCTTTGTCGCGGGCCAGGAAGTTCTGTGCGTTCGCGCGTGGAAACAGATCGGAATAGAAATCTGCAGCATCCTGCTTGTAGTAGCGATAGCGCGCCTCGAACAGCCAACCCGACGCCAACGGATGGCTGTAGTCGATGGCCACATCGTTCGCCACGACGCCGAAGGTGTCCTGGTAGTGCCGGTACTCGGCGCCCAGCGCGGCACGATAAGGCAGGTAGTACTTGGTGCGTAACGCAATCGCGTCGCTGGTGCGCGTATGCGGATAGACCTCGCGCTCGAAGCTGAAGCCGCGGCCCGTGCTGCTGTCTGCAAAGCGCACCGAACGGTAGGGATTGTTCAGGAAGCCTCATCGCTGACGGCCTCGTAATTCAGGCTCACGACCACGCTGCGCGTGAGTACCTGCGAGACATCAACCCGGTACGAGCGATGATCGACGTCCGCCTCGAAGGTGTCGTCGCCGCGCTTCATGACGGTGTCCCAACCGCGCGAGTAGGTAATGCCCACAGTTGTCAGATCGCCGAAAAAACTCTGACTGATGCCGAATCGCGCGGAGCGCGCGGCATAGTCGTGCTCGTCGCTCCTGGTGAACGACACACCCATGCTGGTGTCATCGACCACGAAGTCCGTGCCCGCGCTCCATTCGTCGCGACGCTCCTCGTAGGGGCTGGCCGTGGTCATGACATCTACCGATGCACTGGTCACCGCATCCACGTAGTAGCTGCCCCACACCGACACCTTGTCCGCCATCGACTGACGCACCAGTACGGCCGGGCCATCGACGGTGAGACCACCGCCCTTGTAACGGTGGTACATCAGATCTGCGCGATCCTCGGGCAACGTCGCTCCCGACGCTGCAGGGGACATTGCAACCGGTGCAACAACCGAAAGCAGCAGCGCGGACATCCGGAATGCACGGAGTGCACGCCGACCAGCGCAGCCTGCCGCGTTCACGCGCGTCTCAGTTGCAGCCACATCCGCCTCCACCGCCACCTTCTGCCCCGCGCGCGCCCTCACGCGACTGGCGCACATGACTCATGAAGCCGTTGTTCAGCGGATTGCGGTCCCAACTCATGATCGGATCGGCCAACTGGTTGCGCTCGTACGGCTTCACCCAGGGCTCGATGCCAAGACCCGCACACCCCGTCAGCGAGGCAACCAGGAGCCCGGCCATCATGCAGGCTGCCCCTCGGCACATCAGTGTGCAGGACCGCGGACGCATGTTCATTCGCTCGCCAGCGCTTTGATCTGTGCGATGTACTGATCTTCGAAGCCCGGCTGATAGCCGCGATGGGTGTGCCGCACCATGCCTCGGCGATCGATGAGTACCGTGCTCGGCATCGAGTCGACGCCGTACACAGTACTGACCATGCCGTTCGGATCGAAACCCACCGGAAAGCTGACCGGCATTTCATTCAGCATGTGCGCTGCCGGTCCGCGCTCTTCGTCCACATTGACGCCCACGACCGTGAAGCCCAATGCCTTATAGCGCTGGTGAATTCGATCGAGGATCGGCATTTCCTGGCGACACGGACCACACCACGAGGCCCAGAAATTCAGCAGGACGACCTCGCCCTGGTAGTTGCTCATCTTCAGCGGTTTGCCATCGGCGCCCGTGATGGTGAAGTCGGCGGCAGTGCGGGGCGGCGCGCCCACAGCGGATTGGCTGGCGACTGCCACGCCAACGAGCAGCAACAAGGCGGCAGTGGCAAGTCGACTCGTGAGGGTCTGTATTGAAAGCACGTTCGGTAATCCCTTTCTATGAAAAAGCTACGAATGAGTTGCGCGTGAACTGAGCAGACGAAAGCGGCTTTCTTCAGAAGAACACTGTGAGCCCTGTCTGCACCTCCACGTTGTGTACGTTCTCGTTCTTGCCGAGCAGATCCGATTCAAGCAGGTGATCGCGTACATCCAGATGCAATGCAAACCAGTCGGTTGCAAGTAACCGGCAGCCGAAGCCCATGGTTACCGTGAAGCGCTCATCACCACCATAGTCCGTGCTGCCAACACCACCGAGCACGTACAGCGCCGAGTTCACGACTGCCCAGGGGCCAATGTGTGACTCGCCGGGCAACAGGTCGATGCCGATATTCACACCGTAGTGCGACAGATCGCGTTCATCGTCGGTCAGCAGACGTGCACCCCCTGACAACCGCTCAAAACTTGTCAGGCCGAGTTTCGAACGGAAGAACACGCCTTCAAGATAGATGTCTTCGGTCACGTGATAGGCGCCCGTCACGCCTTGCACCGTGTCGACACCGAAGTCCTGCATGGAGAGCAGACCGCCGTAGACGCCAACGCGGAAATCCTCCGTGTCGATGTCGTCGAGCGAGACCTTGCGACGCTCGACCTCAAGGGGATCCAGCGGTTCACTCTCGAGCCAGCCCACAGATGCGGCATCCGCCCACAGGGCTTGCGCAGGTGACAGTGCGACACAGGCGACAAGCCCCGCAGCCACAGCCAGGCGCGCGCAAGACCCGAACGCGGTTTGGCATCGACCCAACTGCAGATCCAGCGGAAGTCCCAGCGGAAGCACCGCCGCAGGACTGCGCTGAACACCTAGAAGAACGCGCTTACGCCCACTTGCCATTGTTCAATGTCCTCGTTCTCATCGCGAGAGGTGAATACCTGATAGCGCTCGTACTCCGCCCGCAACACGAATCGACGTGCCAGGTAGAAACGTAGTCCAACGCCGACGTGCGCCATCTCGTCGGTGCGATCCTGTGACGCAATGAGCGTTGTCTGAGGTTCGGTGTGTACAGCACCGCCCCCGAGCGTGAAGTACGGTGCAAGGCGCCAGTCGGCGAACGGTTGCAGCACCAGATCTGCGCTGGCGATCCAGCCATCCGAAAAGTTGCCCAGAATCTTCTGGCCGCCCAACTTCACGGCGACGTTCGGCGACAGTGCATATGCGCCGAACACGCCAATGGTAGCGGCGCCGTCGAAGTCGCCACTCATCATGCCCATCTCGAACTTGCGCGCGCCGTAGTCGTCGAGCGTGGGCGATACGTAGCCCGTGCCTTGAATGGAATCGAGCACCGTGTCGCGATGCACCCAGCCCGTTGCGCCGTCTTCGGCACGCAGCAGGAACCAGTCGGTCTTGCGCCGCAGAACGCGCACGGTGTCGCCCTGCTCGAGCGCGTGCAACGGCGGATAGCCGCGCCCCGGCCCTGCCGTCAGCTCGAGCAGCGCTGCACTTACATGCAGCGCCGGCAGTTCATCGTCGGCCCGCCCTTCGTCATCGGCCAGAAGAGGCGCGGTCAGCAGCACTTGGCCAAGCAAAGCGATGATTGCCGCCCGCCCCGCGCAGCACCTGCGAAGCAACCCAGCAGATCGCGTCCATGCGACAGCAGGTCTGGTCATGGCGGGGGCGCCACAAACGGATCGTTGTAGTACTGACCGCCAATGTCGAGCCACTCGCGCAACAGCTTGAGTTCCACCGGGCTGAGGTAACCGACGTGGCTGCCATCGGCCGCAAACGGCGCGAAGAACGGCGCACTGGCCAAGGCACCGCCCGGCGACATCGTCGGTGCGACGGGCACGGTCACCAGGACCGGAATAGGCTGGCCAAGTTCATCGAGCAGCAGCATGCCCATCGCATCCAGCTCGAACACAATGTTGCCGTTGCCATCCAGCAGCGGAATCAAGCGATCACGCAGCACAGCACCCAGCAGTTCCTGTTCGACATCGCCAAACAGCAACTCGCGGTAGCCGACCGTATGGTCAGCCTCGTCCGGCGATGGTGAGCCTGACAGATCGAGTTGGGCGGCGGGCACTTGGGCAGCACTCATGGCGTTGACCGGCGAATGGCAGAGCGTGCAGGTTCGATCTTCGAGCACGGTCACGCCATCGACGGCCAGCACTTGTCGAACCAGCTCGAAAATCGGCTGTATGTGCACAGGATAGTGAATCGTGGCGCGACAGCGAGAAGACCAGTCATCCATGCAGGCCGGCGTGGTCGGCACCGGTGTCGCCAGCTGACTGAAGCGCCATGCGAACGCTGCGGCGGGTGCCGTCCGCGCAGGGTCTGACCACACATCGGTAAACAGCAGATCGAGCGAGGGCTCAGGCAAGCCGCTGCGACGTGCCCGTGTCTCTGCCATCGTTTCACCTACGTCGGCGCTGATCGCCGGATTGGCATTGGGGAAGGGACCATTGACCGGCGCGCCTGCGTTGATGGAAGCGGGCTCAGCATCGGCACGCCCATGCGCGGACTCCCGACCGGCCTGATGACAACCGTTGCAGGCAAGCACACCGCCGGGGCTGACCTGCAGCCAGTAGTTATGGCCGCCGGAGGTCTGCCGCCCCTCTCCATCAACGATTGCAATGGTGAACGCCACATCGGCGGGCACCTTCTCCATCACCGAACCGTCCGGCTCGATGGGCGCGTAACCGATCACCTCACGCATGCTGTTGGCGCGCCCGAATGAGGTGCCACGGATCCGCCGGACGGTGTTTGGCGGACGAAGCACCGGGCGGATGAGCCGCAGGAACCGCGCAGGACGATTCGCTGCAGGCGTGACCGAAGGATCGCGCCGCGTTGCAAGATTCGGCCGCGCCTGATCAACACCATCGATGTCGTAAACGCTGCGAATTTGCAGAATGCCAGCATTTTCGGTGACCAGATCCTCATCGACATCAACACCTGGCACCGGATCGAGCAGCACCAGCGGCAGCGAGCGCGGCAGTAACACGACCGCCTCATCGATCATGCGACCTTCGACACCACGAACAACCGGCTGCTGCGTGTTCTGCCTGGGATCAAACACCCAGACGCCATACAGCGGCGCCGCGGCGGGTAACGCTCGGCCCCCGGGATCATCTCCACACGGCACAATGCGCGCCGTTGGCCCGGTACCTTCCTGCAGGCGGCATGGGCTCCAGGTGACCAGCACACGTTCAGTGCCATCGAGCAATGGGAACCCGCTGCGATAGCGACCCGCAGCCGAAAGACCTGCATCCGATCGAATAGGCAAGGTGAACAAGCTCTTCTGCGCCGGCGCAGGCATGGCGGCCGCGCTCGGTACGGGACGATCGATTTCACTGAAGTTCCTGACATCGACCACGACCAGGTCAGTGCCCTGGTCCGCCTGTGGTGTGGTTGGCGCCAGCCGCACCAGCAGCGAGTCATCGTCCAGCGGGCGCGCATCGACGAACTCGATGGACGCATTTGCCGTGCCGGTATCGTGACTGTTGAAGCCGTACACGCGACTCAGCTCCGAGCCATCCGGACGCACGCTGTACAGCGAGATGCGGTCTCGGCCATTGGCGTTGTCCCAACGACTGAACATGATCCTGCCGTCCTGCGTCACCGTCGGGTCAAGGTCGTGGCTGACATTGAACGAGAGCTGCCTGATGTCAGTGCCGTCCGGCTTCATGACGTGCAGAACAATGGCTCTGGTCTGCGCGTTGTCGGTCAGCGCTGCATATTGGGGCTTGCCCTCATCCAGCAGCACCGCCTGAGTGCGCCGCTGACGATTGGACGAGAACACAATTCGACCATCGGGCAGAAAGTACGGATCAATGTCGTCACCAGCATCATCCACGAGCGTCGAATCGATCGCCTTGCGCAAGGTGTCGGTCGGCACGTCGTAGATCCAGATGTCCCACGTGGGTTGAATGTTGGAATTCGGTATGGCCGGTGCGCGCATGGAGAACACCAGCTGGCTGCCATCGTAGGACGCCTCTACCCCGCGCACGTCGTACTGTGGATCAGGCACTGCCGTGGTCGCAAAGGCGCGGTCCGTAAGCACACGTTCCGCGGAGCTCGGCGACGCGCGATCACGCAGCACCAGTTGCGCGCCCAGCCGAAATTGCAGCGGATTGCGAACACTTTGCGCGACCAGAACGCCGTCCTGATCAACCTGAAGCGGCCTGCGGACATAGGCCACGGCGAAGTCGACCACGACAGGGTCAGGCTGTTGCCCGTTGCCAATGGCGAGGCCACCGCCCGACTCGCCACCACCACCGCCGCCGCAGGCACTGAGCAGCACCGTGCAGAACGCCAGCAGAAACGCACGCAACCGAGCAGCTCGCGATTTCCAGGCGGATTCCCCAACGAAATGGGGCACAAGACGATCCAAGTCCATGCGCTTCAGCTCTTCGCGGTGGTTCTGATTGAGGGTAGTCAAACCCACAACCCACTGAACTATTGTGAATGAGGATCGATGCTGAGGTCGGCGCGGAAGATGCGCCGCCCCCCGATGTGAATACTCAAGATCCGCAACTCAGATGAACGATCTTGAATGGGCCCAGCATTCGCCCCGATTTCGGAAGTGAAGCCGAATGTGCACCGGTGATAAGCCACACCCACGCTAGCCTTGTACTCCTGCCGCGCAAACTCAAGCTGAGAACAGAGTCTCCCTTTGGGCTGAAGGCACGAGTGAATCTGTGGCGTTTTGCACGGGCTCTGCAAATGCGCAGTTCCATACAGTACACACGCGCCTAGACTGATCATCGTGAGCAACCACTCGATGCGGCCGCTCGACCTGACCACTCGATGCGACTGCTAGATGCGCCACTGCGCTGCACTGTGGTGCGATGCGATGCATGCGATGCGGCGCGCCTGCAAACGTCCCGCCGACTACAAACTCCTGCCGAGAGTTGACTGGGGTGGCTGAATGAATCTGACCTTCGGGCCCGCACGGGCCATCCAATCACAGGCCGATCAATCACATCGCCGTGAATCACATCCCCGTGAATCACATCCCCGTGAATCGAGGGCTGCTCAGCCTGAGCATCATGCAATGCCACAAGTATCTGCACTTCAGCATAGGTCAGCCGCACGCACTGAGCGTGTCCCGCACACCTGCGTACAAGGCTGCGCATGTCGTGAGCGGCATCTGCTGCTCATCATCATGTGTGCCGTGCTCTGCTTTGCGGTCTTCGGCGGCACCCTCGCCTTCGCCGCGCCGCGCGACCAGGCCAAGCGTATGCACGATCGAATCGCCGGCGTGCCCCCAGACACTGCGACGCTCGACGCAATGACCGTGCAGATCGCCGCAGGCAACGCCCGTGCAGCGGCCCTGCTGGCGATGGACAACGATTCCTTCTACGACGTCACCCTGCGCAACATGGTCATGCCCTGGACCAACAGAGACTTCGATGTCTTCACGCCGCTGAACGACTATGTCGCGACGGTCGTCGGCATCGTGCGCGACGGGCGAGATTTTCGACAGGCGCTGTCATCGGATGTCATCTACATCGGCGCACCTGGCATTGGCCTGCCCGCCTATGCAAGCAGCAACAACGACCACTACGAAGCCTTGGAGGCATCCGGCGAAAGCCTGCGCACCGCATTGGTCGCGAGCACACAGTCCCAGGTTACGGGGCTACCGGCATCGGCAACCGCCGGTGTCCTCACCAGCCGCGCAGCCGCAAAAGCGTTCTTCATCGATGGCACCAATCGCGCCATGCTGCGCTTCACGCTGGTCAACCATCTGTGCACAGACCTCGAAGAACTCAAGGACATCAGCCGGCCACCGGACCGCATTCGCCAGGACGTCACGCGCAGCCCGGGCGGCGACAGCCGGATCTTCCTGAACAACTGCATCGGCTGTCATTCAGGCATGGATCCATTGGCCCAAGCGTTTGCGTACTACAACTTCGCCCACGACGTGGATGCAGATCCGCAAGGCGCGAACGGACGGCTCGCGTACAACAGCGCGGGCGAACTGGATCCGGCGACGGGTAGTCGCGTCGTGCGCAAGTACCACATCAACGTCGACAACTTCCGCCCCGGCTTCGTAACGATGGATGATCGCTGGGACAATTATTGGCGGACGGGTGCGAACCGCAGCGTGGGGTGGAGCAGCGCGCTGCCGGGCAATGGCAACGGCGCGAAGACGCTCGGACAGGAACTCGCCAACAGCGCCGCCTTTGCGCAATGCCATGCCACTCATGTGTTCCGCACGACCTGCCTGCGCGAGCCTCAGGACGCGAGCGACCGCAGCGCCATCACGCGCATTCGCACAGCCCTCATCAACAACGGCTACGACCTGAAGGAAGCCTTCGCCGTCGCCGCCGAAGTCTGCATGGGGGAATAGGATGAACGTCATGGGCAACCTCAACAGTTGGTTCATCCTGGCCGCAGCACTGCTGCTTTCCGCATGTGGCGGTGGCGGCGCGGCAACTGAAGCCAATCCCATCGTCAACCCGGGTGGCAACTCGGCGACTTACACAGGTCCTGCAGCAGGTACATCGGACACTCAGCGCTTCAAGCTGTATATGTGGGATGAGCTCGTCGCCAGGAACCGTTGCGGTCAGTGCCACGGCGTTGGCGGTCAGGTACCGCGCTTTGTCCGCAACGACGACATCAACCTTGCCTACGACGAAGTGAACAGCTACGTCGATCTTGGTAACCCGGCAGCATCGAAACTCGTCACGAAAGTGGGCGGCGGCCACAACTGCTGGCTCAGTTCAGATGCAGCCTGCGCCGATGTCATCACTCGTATGATCACCAACTGGGCCAGCGATGCTGGCGGCGCGGTGCGCACGGTCAGTCTCGTTGCACCCGCGTCGCGCGATCCGGGCAGTGCCAAGAGTTTCCCGGCAGACTCATCCGCGTTTGCCACCACGGTGCACCCGCTGCTTACGACCTTCTGCGCCGACTGCCACTCGGAAGACGCAGAGAACCGCCAATCGCCGTTCTTCGCATCGAACAATGTCAGCGCCGCATACGCCGCAGCCCGCAGCAAGCTCGATCTGGATACACCAGGGCAGTCACGCCTCGTGCTGCGGCTGCGCAGTGAGTTCCACAACTGCTGGACCGACTGCCCGAGCAATGCCAACGCCATGCAGGCCGCCATCCAGAGCTTCAGCAACGGCATTCCACTCACGCAGATCGATCCGCAGCTGGTGGTCAGCAAAGCGCTGTCGCTGCATCAAGGCATCGTTGCGTCCAGCGGCGGCCGCTACGACACCAACGTCATCGCACTGTGGGAGTTCAAGACCGGCTCAGGCACCACTGCATTCGATACAAGTGGCGTGTCGCCGTCGCTCGATCTGACCTTCAGCGGCGACGTGACCTGGACCGGCGGCTACGGCATCCGCATTGCGAATCGTGGCCGCGCACAAGGTTCGACGACCAACAGCCGCAAACTGCAAAGACTGTTGACGGCAACAGCGGAGTACTCAGTAGAGGCCTGGGTCGCGCCAAACAATGTCAGCCAGGAAGGCCCGGCGCGCATCGCCAGCTACTCCGGCAGCGCCATCCAGACCAACTTCACACTGGGGCAGAGCGAGTACAACTATGACTTCCTGACCCGCGGCGGTACCAACACCGCCGCCGGCACACCCGCGCTCGCAACCGCCGATGCCGATCGCGTACTGCAGGCAACCTTGCAACATGTGGTCGCGACCTACAGCGCCACGCAAGGACGTCGCATCTACGTGAATGGCAATCTGGTGGCCTCCGACAGCAGCGCGGGCGGCATGGGTGAATGGGACGACACCTTCGCATTCATTCTCGGCAATGAAGTCAGTGGTGATCGACCCTGGTCTGGCGTCATTCGCCTCGTCGCCATTCACAGCCGTGCACTGACCGAGGCACAGATCCGGCGCAACTTCGACGCAGGTGTGGGCGAGCGCTACTTCCTGCTGTTCGGCGTCGGCAACCTGATCGACACACCGAACAGCTACGTGCTGTTCGAAGTCGAGCAGTACGACAGCTACGCCTATCTGTTCTCTGAACCACGCCTGGTCGTCCTGGGCGACAACCCAAGCCTGTTCACCGACGTGCCGATAGCCGGCATCCGCATTGGCGTCAACGGCCGCGAGGCGACTGTGGGTCAGGCCTACTCGAACCTCGACACCACACTGCTGCGTGCGAACTTCACTGCAGAGGATGGCGTGCGCATTGCCAACATCGGCACCGTGATTGCACTTGATCGCGGCCCGGAAGACGACGAGTTCTTCCTGACCTTCGATCGCATCGGCACAAGAACCCACGCGCGCACCGACAGCGTTGCGCCCACACCGACATCCACGCCCGACCTGCCCGCGCAATCAGACATCGGTGTCCGCACGTTCGATGAGATCAACGCCACGATGTCGGCTGTCACAACGGTGCCGCGCACGCAGTCCAATGTACGCACCACCTACAAACAGATCGTGCAGCAACTTCCAACGGTCGAACGGATCGACGGATTCCTGTCGTCCAATCAGATGGCCGTGACGCAACTGGCGATCGAGTACTGCAACGCGCTGGTGGAAACGCCGAGCCTCGCCGATGCCTACTTCCCCGCATTGAACCTCGCGGCGTCACCTGCCGTCGCCCTGCCGCCTGGCGGTCGAAGTGCGCTGATCGATCCATTGATCAACCACATGGTCGGGCAGAACCTGACTGCCCAACCACTGGTCGCGGACATCAACGCGGAGCTTGAAAGCCTGATCACACGGCTGTCTGCCTGTGGCACCAGCTGTGCGGCCGATCGCACCAGGACCATCACCAAGTCTGCGTGTGCCGCCGTCCTGGGCAGCGCCACTCTTCTGATTCAGTAACGCAGGTCATGAACACCCGAGGCACATCATGAGTTCACGCAAGTCATTGCCGCCGGACGCACCCCTGCTGCATCCCGACCACTCCACACGGATGTCGCGCCGCCAGATGATTGCACGCGGCTTCCGCACAGGTGCCGCTGTTGTCACTGCGCCCACACTGTTCGGGCTGTTCGCATCGCCTACACGTGCGCACGCCGCACTGTCGTCAGACCTCGAGGCGTTGAAGGCGAGTTGTGGCATCGCCGTTCAAGGCGCGGGCAAGATTCCTTTCGTCTGCTTCGACCTCGCAGGCGGCGCCAACATTGCCGGCTCCAACGTGCTGGTCGGCGGCGCGGGCGGACAACTCGATTTCCTGTCGGTCGCCGGTTACTCGAAGCTGGGCCTGCCCGGCAACATGCTGCCGAGCAGCAATCCGCAGAACGGCACCACCAGTTTCATCGATCGCTCGCTTGGCCTTGCATTCCACTCTGACAGCGCCTTCCTGCGCGGCATTGCTGAACGGGTTTCGGCGGCCACCGCCGCGAACGTGAATGGCACCGTCATTCCTGCGCGCTCGGAGAACGACACGGGCAACAACCCGCACAACCCGATGTACGGCATCCACACGGCGGGCGCCGATGGTTCGCTGCTCACGCTGATCGGCTCGCGCAGTTCCGATTCAGGCGGCAACTCGATGGCGCCACTGGCGATGATCGATACATCGATCCGCCCCACCAAGGTCGACCGCCCGAGCGACGTGACCGGGCTTGTGGACGTAGGCGACCTGGTCGGCCTGTTGGCGCAGTCCGATGCTGTGGCGGTGATGGAAGCCATTGCCAGACTGTCCGACCGCAAACTTGGCCGTGTGAACACGCGCATCACCAGTGATGAAGTTGTCAAAGAGCTGGTGCGCTGCGGCTATGTGAAAGCTGCGGACCTGGCCGACCGATTCGGCAATCCCCGCACACTGGACCCCGCCGGCGATCCCATCATCGTTGGCGCTTCGGGCATCTTCAGCAGCGCCGAGTTCGCCGCCGATGACGAGTTCCGCAAGACCGCCTCCGTCATGAAGCTGGTTGCCAACGGCTTCGCTGGTGCAGGCACCATCACGATGGGTGGCTTCGATTACCACACCGGCGAGCGCGCAACAGGCGAGTTGCGCGACCTGCGCGCCGGCCGCTGCATTGGCGCCTGCCTCGAGTATGCAGCGCGCATCGGCGTGCCGCTGATGGTGTATGTGTTCAGCGACGGCTCGCTGTCCAGCAACGGCCGCATCGACAACAGCGTGAATGGTCGTGGCAAGGGCGAGTGGACCGGCGACAATCAGGCCACTGCGGCCAGCTTCTTCCTGGTGCACAACCCCAACGGGCGACCTGTGCTGCGCGGCGCGACAACCGCCGAGCAGGCGCGCAAACAGCAGCTCGGTTTCATGCGCGCCTCAGCCGACGTTGAAACGGCTGCAACGCCTGCGGCCAACAACGTCAACCTGCTGGTTGAAACCGTCATCCTGAATTACATGGCGCTGCATGGCGAAGAAGGTACGTTCGCCACGCGCTTCCCCGCGCACGGCCTGGGCCCCACGGCACTGCGCGACTCGTTGACGGCATTTGCGCCGATCGTGAGTGGCAGCGTGGGGTAAGCTCCGCGCCCCGACGAACGCACTACACAGGAATGTGATGCCTGCAGGCTGCTGATGGAGCTCTGGATTCCGCTCACCATCGCGGCGGCCTTCATGCAGAACGTGCGTTCCCTGTTGCAGAAGCAACTGACGGGGCGCCTGACCGTGACCGGCGCCATGGCCACGCGGTTCCTGTACGCCGCGCCATTCGCCCTGCTCTACGTCGTGCTGCTGATGCAGTTCTACGGGTTCACACTGCCTGCGCCACACGCGCCATTCCTGGCCTGGTGCGTGTTTGGTGGCGTGGCCCAGATACTCGGCACACATCTGCTGGTCGGCTTGTTCCAGGAACGCAACTTTGCGGTCGGCACGGCGTACTCGAAAACCGAGACCGTGCAGGCAGCGCTGTTTGGTGCGGTGCTGCTCGGCGAACACATTGATCTGCGCACCACGGCTGCAATTGTTGTAAGCCTCACGGGCGTGCTGCTGTTCAGTCTCTCCAGTGCGCCATTGCGACCAGTGAATCTGATCACCGGATTGTTCAGCAGGGTCGGCCTGCGCGGGCTGGCCTCCGGCGCGGCATTCGGGGTATCTGCGGTGGCCTATCGCGCGGCCACGACCTCGCTGGCCGGTACAACGAACGCGGTACCCGGCTATCTCATGCAAGCGGCCTTTACGCTGGCGTGCGTCACGCTGTTGCAGTCGCTGTTGCTGGTGGCGTTCATGCGCATCCGCGAACCGCACACACTGAGCAAGGTACGTGCGGCATGGCGCCCTGCTGTATGGGTGGGCATTGCCGGCATGCTGGCATCGACCGGATGGTTCACCGCGATGACCCTGGGGCCGGTCGCACAAGTGCGAACGCTGGGCCAGATCGAGTTGCTGTTCACGTTCCTGACGGCAACGCTGTGGTTCCGCGAACGCGTTCGGCCGACCGAGGCGCTGGGCGTTGTGCTGCTGGTCGCAGGCATCGCGCTGCTGCTCAGCCGACCGGCAGCGTAGTTCGCTGGGCGATCAGTTCATCGACGCGTGCGGCACTGCGTCAGGCGCAGGCACAGCGGGCACAGCGGGCACGCCCGTCGGATCCTGTGTCGGTGCACCGAGTCGCTGCAGCGACTTCGAGTAGCGCAGCACGCCGTCGCGATCGACCAACACGGCATCGACGTTGCCGAGCTGATCGACGAGTGCAAGTCCCTTCTCCGGCCCGAGGACAAACACCGTTGTCGACAACGCGTCGGTCCAGGTCGCATCGTCGCCGATGATCGTGACGCTGCGTACCGCGCGCGCAGAGTCGCCCGTGCTTGGGTCGATGATGTGGTGATAGCGCACGCCGCCTTCGTCAAAGAACCGCTCGTAGTCACCGGACGTCGACACCGCAACATTCTCCAACGGCAGCAATGCGGCAGGCTTGTCGCCACCGGCAGGATCCTTGATACCAATCACCCAGGGTTTGCCATGTCGATCGCCCAGCAGCCGCGTATCGCCGCCTGCATTGACCAACATTTCCTTGAAGCCGCGGGCACGCAGCAGCGTAATCCCACGGTCGACCGCATAGCCCTTGGCAATGCCGCCCAGATCCACGTACACACCGGGATGCGTGAAGTGCACGGTGTGCGCGCGTGCATCCAACTGCAGATGCCGATAGTTGATCGCGGGCAAGGCAGCCGCCAGGGTCGCAGCGTCCGGGCGCTTCTTCGCGCGGTAGTCGTAGTAACGCCCGACCGACGCAAATGTCACGTCGAACGCGCCATTCGACAGCCGCGATACGACCACTGATTTCTGGATGACCTCGAACAGCTCTGGCGGCACTGCCACGGCGCGCTGGGCGCCTTCGCGATTCAACAGCGACAGCGCGCTGCTTGCGATCATGGGGCTCATCATCTTTTCGATGCGGTCCATCTCGTCCATGACCGCGTTGATTCCCGCAGTCGCGGACACGGCATCGTCGCTCCAGACTTCCACGTGCACCCGCGTGCCCATGTAGTTGCGCGTCTGCTCGTGCCAGCCAGCCTGTGCCGTAATCGACGCGAACGCCGTCAGGCCACCCAACAGCCCCATGAGCAACCAACACCTTGATCGACGGCCTATCCGCACGTTCGGCTCCGGCATTCACCGCAGGCACACTGAAGACTTGACCACACTTTGCGCCAGCTGCATTCACAAGCCGCGTACGCTTCGTGCAGATCAGGCACATGCGTGTCCCATGGAAGCGTGCCACAGGAAAGTATGTCCGAGAGGAGTGTGAGCTTGAGAAAGGTGCGCGGACATCCTTGTCCGTGTACCCAGATGTCCCAACTCCGTGGACGTCCAAAGCAGACCTGTCCTGTGTCTGCCGCACCATCCTGGGCGCATAGGCGGAATCCTTCGCCTGTCGGGGTATCCCGCCCCGCGCCGGAACTCTAGCCAAGCATTGAGATTCAGCAACCCGTGCGCTGTGTGACAGCGTGTACCGGTTGAATTGACCTGCCGCCGAATCGCTACGCGCTGATAGACTTCCGGGCACCTTCCGGAGTAGCTCCATGCCTGCGCCCCCGCGCATCCCCAGCGGCGCCAAGTACGTCACCGACACCGGCATTTCCGCGGTGAAGGATGGCATTCGGCCCAGCGCTGCAGGCGTGCCGGGCGTAAGCAGCACAGGTATCAACGAGGCTGCGGCCAACGCCAACGTGCCACGCATTCGCCAGGCGAAACCCGCGTGGTTGCGCGTTCGTGCGCCAAGCGGCGACGGCTTTCTGCGCGTGAAGAACATCGTTCGCGAGCATCGGCTGGCGACCGTCTGCGAAGAATCTCACTGCCCGAACATCGGCGAATGCTGGAACGCCGGCACGGCCACACTGATGCTAATGGGCGCTGTGTGCACACGTGCATGCCGCTTCTGCGCCGTCGACACAGGCAATCCAAAAGGCTGGCTGGATGCCAACGAGCCCGCAGAGGCCGCTGAGTCCGTGCGCTTGATGGCGTTGAAGTACGTGGTGCTCACATCCGTCGATCGAGACGACCTGCCCGATGGCGGCGCTGCACACTTCGCCGCCTGTGTCCGCGCAATCCACGCCCGCAATCCCGCCACCGCAGTCGAGGCACTGACACCAGACTTCCGTGGCAATGCAGACGCAGTCGCCACCGTCGTGTCGTCGGGTCTGCAGGTGTTCGCGCAGAACATCGAAACCGTGTGCCGGCTGACCCACACGGTGCGCGATGCGCGCGCCGGCTATCAACAAACACTCGACGTATTGCGTCTCGCCAAGCAACTGCGCCCTGCGATTCTGACGAAGTCGAGTCTCATGCTCGGTCTCGGTGAAACAGACGATGAAGTGCTCCAGTGCATGGACGATCTGCGTGCGCACAACGTGGATATCCTCGCCTTGGGCCAGTACCTGCAGCCCACCGCCAACCACCTCAAGGTCGAGCGTTTCGTTGCGCCTGAGCAATTCGAGACATTGCGTGCAGAAGGCCTTGCGCGCGGCTTCGTGGAAGTTGCTGCCGGGCCGCTGGTGCGCTCCAGCTATCGGGCCGAGCGCGTCCTGGAACGCAACAACCTCGGCCTGATTCCCGTGCAACATCTGTAGCGCCCGTTCGGATCGTCGCGCGGTAGACAGCAGCAGCGCTGCCATCGCACCTTGCGCATCCACGCTCACGCAACATCACATGATTGGAGACCCCATGCAGGTCCGAAGCGGATTCACAGATGCCATCGGCAATACGCCACTCATCCGGCTGAACCAGATTTCGGATGCCACCGGCTGCGAGATTCTCGGCAAAGCAGAATTCATGAATCCAGGCGGCTCTGTGAAAGACCGCGCCGCGCTGTACATGATCAATGACGCGGAGCGCAGCGGACGATTGCAGCCCGGCGGCACCGTAGTGGAAGGGACTGCCGGCAACACCGGCATTGGCATCGCGCACATCTGCAATGCGCGCGGTTACCGCTGCGTCATCTTCATGCCCGACAACCAGAGCCAGGAAAAGGTAAACATCCTGCGCACGCTTGGCGCCGATGTGCGCGTGGTGCCCACGGTGCCGTATCGCGACGACATGAACTACCAGAAGCAAGCGGGCCGCTATGCCGAAACCCTGACGAACGCGATCTGGGCAAATCAGTTCGACAACGTCGCGAATCGTGCCGCGCACTACGCCGGAACAGGCCCGGAGCTGTGGGCACAGACCGAAGGCCGAATCAGTGCGTTTGTTGCCGCCGTCGGCACCGGCGGCACGCTTGCAGGCACGTCGCGTTTTCTGAAGGAGCAGAAGCCTTCAGTGCGCATCGTGCTTGCCGATCCGCCGGGCAGCGCGCTGCACAACTACATCAGCCGCGGTGTCGCAGAGATGTCGCCCGGTTCGTCGATCACTGAAGGTATCGGCAACAGCCGCGTCACACTGAACCTCGAGGGTTCACCCATTGACGAGGCCATTGAAGTACCGGATCAGGACACGCTGAACATGGTGCATGGCCTGTTGCGCAATGAGGGGCTGTTTCTCGGCGCTTCCAGTGGCTGCAACGTGGCAGCGGCACACATGCTGGCGAAGCGCTACGGTCCCGGCCAGGTCATCGTCACGCTGCTGTGCGATGGCGGCCAGAAGTATCTCTCGCGTCTGTACCAGAGTGACTGGCTGCGCAGTCGCGGGCTCACACTCCCTGAGTCCGCGTGAGGCAGAACGCCGACAAGCCTGTCGCCAGCCACATCGACGCCCATCAAACCGAACAGAAACACCCACAGCCATGCGCCTTCTGAGTGAACTCTTTGCCAGCAATCGCGAATGGGCCGAGCGCATGGTCGCTGAGGACCCGCACTACTTCGATCGTCTCGTTGGCCTGCAGACACCGAAGTACCTGTGGATTGGCTGCTCCGATTCGCGCGTGCCCGCCAATCAGATTGTTGGCCTGCCGCCCGGTGCGCTGTTCGTGCACCGCAACGTGGCGAACGTCGTCGTCCATACCGACCTGAATTGCCTGTCCGTCATGCAGTTCGCGATCGACGCGTTGAAGGTCGAACACATCATCGTCTGCGGCCACTACGGCTGTGGTGGTGTGCACTCGGTGCTGGCCGGTGAACGCCACGGTCTGGTCGACAACTGGTTACGCCACGTCCGCGACGTGCACGACCATCACCAGCAACAACTGGACAGCTTCCCGAAAGGCGAGCCCATGCAGGATCGGCTGTGCGAACTGAACGTCATCGAACAGGTGAAGAACGTCTGTCAGACCACCATCGTTCGCGACGCCTGGACGCGTGGGCAATCGCTGTCGATTCACGGCTGGATCTACGGCATCAAGGACGGCCTGCTGCGCGATCTGCAGATGTGCGTGACCGGTAGCGAACAGACCGAAGCCACCTACCGCGCAGCGGTTCAACGTCCTGGCAGCACGGCGGCACCGGTCGAGTGATGAGGCTGGTGTGTTCGACCGGCGCTCAGCTGCCCGTCGATGTGTAATGCCTGACACCCACGCGCCAGATGCCGATACACACCAGCAGAAACGCAACGCCCGCAATGGGCGCGCACATCTGAAACGCTCTCGACGTCCCAAGTGGATCGACAACGTTCAGCGCGGCAACGACAGGAAAATAGGCCACACAACCTAACGGCACGACAAAGGTGAAGAAGCGGCGGAACCACGGCGCGTAAATGCTCAACGGGTACTGCGCCGTTTCCGCGCCGCCATAGGTCATGGTGTTCAGCACCTCGAGTGACTCGACCGTCCAGAACGAGAGTGTTGCGCCCAGGATGAAAAGGCCGACGAACAGGCAGACGCAGCCCACGATCGCCCAGAGCAGCAGCAGCCATTGCCCGGCCTGCAGGAACTGCTCGCCAAGACTGATTGCGAACCCCAGCATCAGCGCGCCCTGCGCAATCCGGCCGATTCGATAGAGCGTGATTTCATGACCGAACAACTGCAGTTCGGTTGAGCGCGGGCGTAACAGCAGCCGATCGAACTGGCCTGTCTTGACATACTGCGCACCAAACACATCGAAGCCGCGCGCCAGCGCATCGGCAAGCGCAAAGCCGATGTTCACAACGCCGTAGAACACGCCCACCTGCGCCAGCGTCCAGCCGGACAACGCGCCGAACCGATCGAACAGCGCCCACACACCCAACGCTTCGACGCCGGTCGCAACGAACTGTCCCACGGACATCAACAGAAATGACACGCGATATTGCAATTGCGCGCGCACCGAGAGCGCGAGCATGCGGACATACAGATCCGCGCCTTCGCTGATCGCTGTGCCGAACGCGCGCACCTGGTCAGCCGCCCTGCAGCACAAGTGCGCGCGTGCCACGCGTAAGCAGGGCTGCGCCGGCCGCGGCCAACAGCGCCGCCCAGCCAAGCTGCAACAGGATCTCGAGCAATGCATCGCTTGCCGCAATGTGGCCGCCATAGATTCGATAGGGCACGTCTGCCAGCCCGCGAAACGGCTGCCAGTACAGCACGGGCTGCAGCCAGTCGGGAAACAGCGGCAGAGGAATGGTCATGCCCGACAGCACGGACACCACGCCCGGCATGGTCCGATTGAAGCCATCGCCGGCAATCGTCCACAACAATCCCACGTGCATGATCATCGTGATGGCCGTGCTCAGCAGCACTGTGCAGATCAACGACAACATGAACAGCACAGCCGAGAGCAGTGACGCAGGCGGCGGCAGGGACCACCGCCCGAGATCGAGCAGCGGCAGTACGACCATCGCAAACGCAAGCAACGGCAACATGCGCAGCGTGGTGCCGGCACAACGGAACGCCAACGTGCGCATGAACCAGTAGGTGTACAGGTTCAACGGCCGTAGCAGTTCATACGCCACGCCGCCTGTGCGGATCTGCGTGCCCAGATCGTTGTCGATGTTCCAGGGCAACAGGCCCAGCAATGCCTGCCCCAGCCACACGTACGCGGCGATCTGGGGAAAGCTCATGGGCGGTGCTGTCGTTGCGCCTGCATAGAACGCCGCAAGAATCATCAGGCGGATCGCACCCCAGAACAGCTGCGTGACGAAACCCGCAAACGCGGCCGCTCTGTACTGCAGCAGCATGCGAAAGCGCGCCGACACCACTGCCCAGTACGGGCCGAAAGCTGACGCCATCACAGCGAGCCCATCGTCGACGCGCCGGACTGCTGCGCAGATGTACGGTTCGCTGCCAGCAGCGAACCATCGTCCCGGTAAAGCCTGGCGATCATCTCTTCAATCGGCTCGTTCACCACGGTCAGGTCACGCACCTCATGCTGTTGCATCAAGGCCGCGATCACTTCCGCCGCAGGATGCACGTTCGGATCGAAGCCAAACACGACCCGCGCGGCACTCTGATTGATGATGCGCGTGCCGGGCAGCGGCGCGACCTGCGAATCGTTGGCAAGATCCACAACCATATGACGCTCGCCGCCGAGGCGTGCCCGCAGCGCCAGCAGGCTGCCATCGATGAGCAGTGCGCCGTGATGAATCACCAGCACGCGTTCACACAGCGCCTCGATATCGTCCATGTCGTGCGTGGTGAGAATCACCGTGACGCCGCGTTCACGATTCAGCCGCTGCACGAAGCCGCGCACAGCCAGCTTCGAACCGGCGTCCAGGCCAATGGTCGGCTCATCGAGGAACAGAATGCGCGGCTCATGCAGCAACGCCGCCACGAGATCACAGCGCATGCGTTGTCCCAGACTGAGTTGTCGCACGGGTGTATCGAGCAGCGGTGCCACATCCATGAGCGACACCAGTTCATCAAAGGCGCGGCGGTAGCGATCCATCGGCACGCGATAGATTGCACGCAGCAGATCGAAGGATTCGACCACCGGCAGATCCCACCACAACTGTGTGCGTTGTCCGAACACCGCGCCGATGTGCGCGACGTGCTCCGCGCGCTGCTGCCACGGCACGCGCCCGTTGACTTGAACGTGGCCGGACGTCGGCACGAGCACACCACACAGAATCTTGATGGTGGTGGACTTGCCGGCGCCATTCGGGCCGATGTAACCCACCAGTTCACCCGCATCGATCGAGAAGCTGAGGTCGCGCAGTGCCAGCACGTCGCGATGACGTCGACGCACCAGACCGCGCAAGGCGCCGATGAACCCAGGGTCGCGTTCAGCAACGCGGAACGATCGCACAAGCTGTTCGACGACGATCTGTGCCATGCCTGCCTGATCCGCGTGTAGCGCCCGGCGGCTCGACCCGAGGTGGGTGGGAGCGACGGGGCCGCGATTCTACAGGCGCACACCGGGGCGGCGCATCAGCCCGCAGTCTCTGCGGGCTGACGATCACACCTCTTGCTCGGGATCAGAGCGTGCTGGTGCAACTCGGGCAGCGCGTGGCCTTGATCGGAATCGCCGTAAAGCAATGCGGGCAATCCTTGGTCGCCGGCGGTGCAGCTTCGGCTTCGCGCTTCATCGAGTTCATGCCTTTGATCAACATGAACAGCGCAAACGCGACGATGATGAAGCTGATCAACGAGTTGATGAACAACCCGTAGTTCAGCGTTACCGCACCCGCTTCCTTGGCCGCAGCGAGCGTGGCGTAGGCGGTGGAACCGTCGCCGCCCGCCTTCAGCGTCACGTACTTCTCGGCGAAATCGACACCGCCCATGGCGAGGCCGATCGGCGGCATGATGACGTCGTCGACCACGCTCTTGACGATGGTGCCGAATGCACCACCGATCACGATGCCGACGGCCATATCGACCACATTGCCGCGCAACGCGAATTCTTTGAATTCTTTCAACATATGAGTGTTCTCCCTTGAGTGGATGCCCGGGGCGTTTTGTTGTCGGGCGCGCTGCTCCAAGCCGCGCACCGCTGCTCACCCCGTGACGCGCGCACCTTAGCCGCGTAGCAAACAGACCATGCCCGCGACTTTGTAATTTTTCCTACCGCAGATCAGGCAGCTGATAGTTCTGCTGCAGCAGATTGGCGCGCACCACCTTCTTGTCCATCTTGCCGGTGGACGTCAGCGGAATGCTCTCGACGAACAGCACGTCGTCCGGCAGCTGCCACTTGGCAAACGACTTGCCGCAATGCTCGCGGACCTGATCGGGCGTGACCACGGCGCCGCTCTTGGGTACGACCAACGCGACAGGCCGCTCATCCCAACGCGGATGCGGCACCGCGACCACACAGGCCTGCGCCACCCCGGCCAGACCCACGATGTGGTTTTCCAGATCCACAGAGCTGATCCACTCGCCGCCGCTCTTGATCAGGTCTTTCGAGCGATCGGTGATGATCAGGTACTGCTCCGGGTCGATCTTGGCCACGTCGCCGGTGATCAACCATCCGTCATGAAACTTGGTCGGCTGCGGGTCGTTGAAGTACTCGGCGCAGATCCACGGCCCACGCACCAGCAGATCGCCAAACGCGACCCCGTCGTGGGGCAGTTCGTTGAACGATTCATCCACGATCTTCATCTGCAGCCCAGGGAACGGCAGGCCCGCCTTCGCCACATTGTTGAACCGCGCGTCATCGTCGAGCAGCAGTTGCTTGCGCTTGCCCACGCGCCGGGCAACGGTGCCGAGCGGGCTCATCTCGGTCATGCCCCAGCCCTGAATCATCTCTACGCCCAGGGTCTCCCAGTACCAGCGGATCAGCGACGGCGGCGGCGCCGAACCGCCACAGGTCAGCCGCGACAGCGCGCTGAGGTCGTAGGCCTGCGGGTTGGCCTCGACCAGCCCCTTGATGCCCTGCCAGATGGTCGGCACGCCGGCAGACACCGTTACGCCTTCGCTGGCCATCAGCTGTGCAAGGCGCGCCGCATCCATGAAGCGGTGCGGCATGACCTGCTTTGCGCCGAGCATGGTTGCGGAAAACGGCAGGCCCCAGCCCATGGCATGGAACATCGGCACGATGCCGCACAGGCAATCGGTGGCCGACAGGTTCATGGTGTCGGTCAGGCACTGGGCCATGGTGTGCAGGTACTGCGAGCGGTGCTCGTACTCCACGCCCTTGGGATTGCCGGTGGTGCCACTGGTGTAGCAGAGGCCCATCGGCGAGCACTCATCGATCTCCGGCCACGCGTAGTCCGTGGGCTTGCCGGCGATGAAGGCCTCGTAGTCCACGACGTCCGCAAAATCGCTCTGCCAGCCTTCAAAGCCTTGCTCGGTGGCCACCACGATGCGGCGCACCGTTGGCACCTTACCCACCAGCTTGTTCAACAGCGGCAGCAGATCGGCATCGACGATGATCAGCCGGTCTTCCGCGTGATTGACGATGTATTCCAACTCACCCGGCGCCAGCCGCACGTTGAGCGTGTGCAGCACGGCGCCCATGCTGATCACCGCGTGATAGGCCTCAAGGTGCCGAGAGCCGTTCCACATGAACGTGGCGACTCGGTCGCCGATGGCGATGCCAGCGTCGTGCAGCGCATGCGCCAGTTGGTGCGCGCGGTTGCGGGTCTGCAGATAGGTTTGCCGACGGGCCCCATCGGTTGTGGCGGTCACGATTTGCTCGTCCGGCGCCAGGAGCGCACCGCGATCAAACAGCCGGTGCATCAAGAGCGGGGTGCGCTGCATACCCATGAACAGAAGTCTCCAATTGCTGTGTGTGTGCAATTGAAGGCTGCAGCCGCAGCGGCACGCAAGCGCCTTGCGCTATCTAGTGGAAGGCAAACACGGCTAGTGCACGGCCAACCCGGTCTGCGTGGTGACCCGATTGCGACCGCGCTCCTTCGACGCGTACAGGCATTGGTCTGCCCGCTTCACGAACGTCTCGGACGGCTCACCCACCGCGTACATCGCAATCCCGGCCGAGACCGTGACGCCACTGATATTGTCGCCGAGACTCGGATCGACCTTGCTCTGCATTTCGAGCAGCGAGCGGATGCCGTCCATCAACGCAAATGCGCCCTCCAGACGGGTATTCGGCAGCAGCAGGGCGAACTCTTCGCCGCCGTAGCGACACGCAAGGTCGCGACCCTTCACACAGTCGTTCAGTTCCCGGGCGACGAAGCGCAGCACCTTGTCGCCCACCACATGGCCGTAGGTGTCGTTGAATTTCTTGAAGTGGTCGATATCGATCAGTACCAGGCACAACGCCTGATCACCTCGCTGCGCTTCCTTGATCCCGTTCATCAGACCATGGTCGAAGGCGCGCCGATTGCCGATCTGGGTCAGCGCATCGGTCATCGATTCTTTGTCCAGGCGCTGGACTTCAGTACGCAGGTCGCCCAGCTCTTTGGAGATCGTCTGCAGCGTGCTTTCGACTGCGGCGCCCCGTTCCTTGACCGCCTTCGTCTCGGTCATGAGATCCGTCACCATGGCCCGCAGTTCCACGGCAGAGATGTTCTCCGACAGCCGCTGGCCCGTGTTGCCAAGGAATTGCTGATAGTGGTCGATATCGATGCCGAGGTCGCCCAACTGGCCGACCATGGTGTCAACCAACTCATCAACCGCGTGCCGCAGCGCCTCGGCTTCGCGTTCTCCGCTGTTGAAGTAGCGGATGAACAGGTCCCGACTGATCTCGGGGGTAATCGGCGCGCCGACGCGAATCAGCTCTTCAAGGTCGCGACATAGCGCATCGTTGGTGCGCGCGACATACTCGTACCAGAGCGCGTAGTTGCCAGGGGTGGTGGGTACGCGTTGTTTCGACATGAGCGGCAGTACACGCTTCAGCGTTTGCACTGACTCGCCCAGGTCTATATCGAAGTCCGATAGCTTCATTGGTTTTCGCGTTGCGATCCCACCCAAAGGTTCCTTTAATCTAGTCCACAAAAAGGAGGGGACAAGGTGCGCTTGGAAGTCGCGAAGGACTTTACCGATGCCGCGACCAGCCAACAGCCGGACCTGCACCTGCTTGGGCAACTCGATGAGCTCGAAGCGACCACCGCTACGCTGGCGCGGCTGCTGGCCGAATCCAAGAGCGTCGATATCAGCCTTGAGCGCACCCAGCGCCAGCTGCAACTCACCGAGAGCGTCAGCCGTACCGGCAGCCTGAGCTGGACCTTTGCCGATGCACGTCTGAGTCCATCGGATCAGTTGCTGCAGTTGCTGGGCGTGCCACCAGACACGTTTCTGCATGCCAGGGCGCTGCTTCGACGGGTGCTGCCCGGGGAGCGCACGAAGGTCTTCACAGCGCTGCGAAACATGTTGTTGAGCGGCTTCGCCACGACCGAATGCCTGGTGCGGCGCGGCCATGGCAGCCCCGCGAGCCAGATGACGGTGCATATCACCGGGATCGTTGAACGCCGAGCAGATGGCCGGGCTGCGCGGTTGACGCTGCTGTGCCGCGATGTGACCGAGCATCAACGCGCCGCCCAGCGGCTGTCACGCAGCGAACTGCTACGCCAGCGCATGTTCGACGCGTCGCCCGATGGCCTGCTGATCGCCCGCGCATCAGATCGCACGATCATCGACGTGAACGCGCGATTTCTCGAGGAGACCGGTTTCACGCGCGAGCAGATCATCGGCCGAACCGACGCGGAGCTGGGGCTGTGGAATGACCCGGCCGCGCAGCAGCACGCCTATGCCGCGGTGGAACATGAGGGCGCGCTCGGCAACATGGAGGCGAAATTCCGCCTGCCCAACGGGCGTCTGGCCGAAGCGCTCATTGCTGTCCGCACTGTCGAAGTAGACGGCGAGACGCTGGTGATCGTCACGGTACGCAACGTCACTGAGTACAAGAACACGCTGCGGGCGCTGGCCGAAAGCGAGGCCCGCTTCGCCCTCGCGTTCAAGGAAGCACCGATCCCCGCGTTCATCGTGCAGAAATCCAATCAGCGGCTGATCGATGCCAACGACGCGTTCTTCAGTCTTATCCCCGGCATTCGCAACGAAACGCTCGACGGCACAACCGTCGACATCGCCTCGATCGCACATCCGGATGACCGCGAGACCTTCGCGGTGGCCTGCACCCAACCCTCCGACCAGCTCAACATCAGGTTCGTGCACACAGGGTCACGCGAATTGACCACCATCGTGTCGTCGCGCGCGACACGCTTTCGCGGCGAAGACTGCTGCATCGTGTTTGCCCAGGACGTCTCTGCCCGCGCAAATGCCGAGCAACGTTTCGGTCAGGCCATCGACACCAATCCGGACGGCGCGCTTGTCGTCGATCTGAGCAACGACCAGATCATTCGCGTAAACGCTGCGTTTGCTGAGCTGGCGGGGCTTGAGCCGGCAACCATCGTCGGGCACACGGCCGCAGAGCTGCGCTTCTGGCAAGACCCGTCGGAACACGAGCGCTTCCGGCAGCGCTTGAAGCAGGGGCCGGTTCGGCGCGCGCCCGCGCTGATGCGACACGTGTCAGGGACGGCGTTTCCCGTGGACCTGTCCGCCAGCACCAGCATTGACGGTGACGGGCAGTGGCTGATGGTCACCGTGCACGATCGCCGTCATGAAACCGCCGCCGAACAATCATTGCGCAGCAGTCAGGAACGCTTCGAGAAGCTGTTCCGCACGGCGCCGCTGGCGATGGCGCTGTATCGCCAGCACGACTCCCAGCTGATCGACGTCAACCCGGAATATGAAGCGCTGTTCGGCGTCACGTCAGGCGATCTGCAACAGCGCAACGTTCACCCAAGCGAGCTCTGGAGTGATCCCAGCGACTACGAACACTTTGTTGAACGGTTGTTGCGGCATGGCGAGGTGCGCGACCTCGAAGCAATGATGACGCGCGCCGGACCACCCTTCCACGCGTTGATATCGGCACGTGCACTCAGCCTCGACGGCGACCCGCACGTATTGCTGTACATCGCCAACGTCGATGAGCTGAAAGGCATCGAAGCGCAGCTGCAGCATGCACAGAAGATGGAGGCCATCGGCCAGCTGGCCGGCGGTGTTGCGCACGACTTCAACAACCTGCTCAGCGGCATTCAAGGCTTCACCGAGCTGATGCTGCTGGACGATGCGTTCCCGGACAACAACCGTACCCACGCGCGGCAGATTCTCAGCACAGTGCAGCGCGCGGCGCAGCTGACCAAACAACTGCTGATCTTCTCGCGCCGCAATCCGCCGCGGCTTGCGGCCGTCGAACTGCACGATGTCATCCACAACACCGTAGCCATTCTGGAGCGCACGCTCGACCGGCGCCTGGAAATCGTGCGGCACCTTGCAGCGGCAGACGCCGTCGTGCTCGGCGATCAATCGCAGATTGAGAACGCGTTGCTGAACCTGTGTATCAATGCGCGCGATGCCATGCACGACGGCGGCACCATGAGCCTGAGTACCGGCATCGTGCAGTTGAGCAAGGAGACCATCCGCACGCGTGCGATGGACATCAAGCCTGGTACCTACCTGCGCTTGTCAGTGCACGACACGGGCGCAGGCATTGCGCCCGACGTGGTGGGCAGAATCTTCGAGCCGTTTTTCACAACGAAGGCTATCGGACGCGGAACAGGGCTTGGCCTGGCGGCCGTATGGGGCATGTTGCGCGCCCACCACGCGGGTGTGCAGGTCGATACAGCGCCCGGCGAAGGCACCGCGTTCCACCTGTTCTTCAAGCCGCATCGAGAGACAGCGCGTGCGCAGCCGAAAGAGCCGGCACAACACCTCATCATGGGCCAGGGCCGTGTGCTGGTCGTCGACGACGAAGCCAGCCTGCGCGAGTTGATCGGCACCATGTTGCGCGCACTCGGCTATGAAGTCGTCGAAGCAACGGATGGTGTGCATGCAATGCAGCTGTTCGAAGCGGATCCGAATGCATTCGATCTTGTCGTCCTCGACATGACCATGCCGCGCATGAACGGCTACGACACCTTCGCCGCGATGCATGCGCTGCGCGCTGACGTACGCGTGCTGCTGACATCGGGCTATGTTCAAAGTACGGAGCTGGAAAGTACGCTGGCGCTCGGCGCGCTGGGCGTCCTGAACAAGCCATTCGACCTCAGCGAGCTATCCCGGGAGGTGAGTGTTGCCCTTACGCGCCGGAGGCGCGTGAAGAGATAGATCAGCGCGCCGGAGGCGCGTGGAGAGGTAGACAGACGCCGCAGGCGCGTGGAGAGAAAAGCAGCCGCGACGTCAGAGCCCCACCGTCCGCGCCCGCGTATCAAACTTCCAAAGCTCGGTCGCCAACGTGGCCCAGATCAGCACCAGCGCCATCGCGATCGACACGGTGAGCAGCGTCGCGTGAACACCAACCGCCTTCACCAGTGTGCCGGACAGCAACGCGCCGATCGGCCCTGCGCCCATCAATGACACTGAAAAGAACGCCATCACTCGGCCGCGCACACTGTCGTTCGCCAACTCCTGCATGATGGTGCGCGCCATGGACATCGCCACGCCGCCACTCGCGCCCCAACAGAAGACCAGCATCAACGCGACCGGGAAGCCCATTGGCAACGCCAACGCGGCCAACGCGATCACGCCCACGCCATGTGCCAGAATCAGCGCGCGGCCACGGCGCCGCACATCGCCATAGCGCAACAACACAACAATGGTGCTGACGAGGCCGAGCACGTTGGCTGTGTTCATCGCTGCGAGATCGACCGAGCCACCGGCAAACACCTCGCGCACCAGCAACGGCAGCGCCACCATGAACGAGCCCATGAAGCACAGGCCCGTGGCACAGTTCACCAGCAGCACCGCGCGCATGGCAGGCACACGCAACACCACGCGCGCACCTTCGGCAATCGACGCTCTGAGCGCGCCAAACAACGCACCCTTCGGCGCACTCAACAACGTCGGATCATCCAAGCAACGGTAGGCGTACAGCCCCGCCAGCATCACCCCCGACTGCACCAGCAACACCAGCACCGCGCCCACTTTTCCGGCCACGGCCGCAAGCGCGAAGCCGAACAGCTGCACCGTGAACTGCACCATGCTGTTCAGCAGCACGGTGTGCTGGATGCGGCCTTCTGCCACATGCGTAAGCAGTCCGTCACGGGCCGGTGTAACAAAGGCCTGCGCGATGCCGAACACCGCTGCGTAGACCAGCAGCAGCGGGAAGCTGAGCGCCTCGAATCCTATCAATGCCGCCAATGCCAACGGTGGGACCGCCGCCGCTCCCTGCGCAAGCATCACCATGCGACGCGCACCGAAGCGATCAGCAAGACTGCCGCCGATCAGCAGCAGAAACAAAGACGGCAGCATCATGGTCATCTGCGCCACACCCACCTTGGTGGGCGACTCGCGCAGCACCATGGTGACGAGCCAGGAGAACAACACCGTCTGGATGCCCAAGGCAACGAACCAACTGCCAGTACCCATCAGGTACCAGTGCACGCGCTTCATGGTCATCGATCAGTTGCAGTTCATTGATGCGCCGGGATTCATGAATCGCCCAGCATTTCCACAGCGACCTGCTTCGCCCACTTGTAATCGGCTTTGCCGTTCGCGCCACGCTTGACCACATCCACCAGCAACACACGCTTCGGCAGCTTGTAGCCGGCGATGCGCTCGCGCAGGAATTCGATGATGTTCGACTCAGCCTCTTCAAAGCCCTCGCGTAGCGCTGCAACGGCGACCACGCGTTCGCCGAAACGCGGATCCGGCAAACCCACGACCAGGCAATCGAATACCGCAGGCTGCCGCTTGATGGCCTCTTCCACTTCTTCGGGAAACACCTTCTCGCCCGCTGTGTTGATGCACTGACTGCCGCGACCCAGCAAGGTGATGTTGCCGTCGGCCTGCACTTGTGCGTAGTCGCCAGGAAAGCTGTAACGCACGCCATCGATCACGCGAAAGGTCTGCGCGGATTTTTCCGGGTCTTTGTAGTAGCCCACAGGCACCAGACCGCTGGTAGCGACCTTGCCAATCACGGCCGAACCGGGTTGCACTTCTTCGCCTTCGTCGGTGAACACCTTCACGCCGGGGCTCAGGGCAAAACGCGCCGTTTCGCCAATACTGCTCCGCGTTGCAACCGAAGCCGCCATGCCGCCTTCGGTCGAGCCCATCGCGTCATGCAGTGTCATGTCGTGGTGGCGCAACAGGCCCTGTTTGGTTTCAGTGCTCCACATCACGCCACTCGAGACGATCCGGCGCAGCGCTGCAAGGTCGTAAGGCGTGCCGTGTCTTGCCGCGTCGTCAAGCGCCGTCAGCAGCGGTTTCGCGAACGCATCGCCCACGATGGCGATATCGGTGACGCGCAATCGCGCGACTTCTTCCCACAATAGGTCGGGATCGAGACCCAGCCGATTGATGGTCACAGCCGTGCCGCCCGCCAACAGCGGCATCATGGCGCCCAGCCACATGCCCGTGCCATGCATCAACGGGCAGGCCGCCAGGCTGACGAGCCGCTGACCCGAAGCGCGCAGCTCGCGCACTTTCGCGGGCAGTTCGGCGATGCTTCCTGGCGGCTCAAACCCGACGGCAGCGAAGCCGCCCGCAATGAACGCAGCGCACACTGCGCCATTCGGGTACATCACGCCCTTCGGCATGCCGGTCGTGCCACCCGTGTACAACATGTAGGTTTCGTCGGCACGGCGACCCTGCAGGCGCGCCATCGGCGCCAACTCGCGAATCGTGACCTCGTAATCCAACCTGCCTTTAACGGGAATGTTCTCTGTGCCATCCGCCACTTCGATGTAGCACCTGACCTTGGGAAGGCGCGCCTGAATCTCCCAGATGCGCGCCGCGTAACAGGACTGATAGACCAGCGCCTCCGCGTCCGCGTTATCGAGCAGATAGATCAGTTCATCGGCCTTGTAGCGGTAGTTCACATTGATCGGACAACCGCTGATCTTGAACACGGCGTACTGGGCCTCGAGGTACTCGTTCGAGTTGTGCAGGTAGATGCCGACCTTCGCGTCTGCGCCGAGCCCGGCATTGGCAAGCGCTGTGGCGATGCGCGCCGCCCGGTCGTCGTACTCGCGCCACGTGCGAACCGTCGTTCCGCAGATCAGCGCGGGCTGGTCGGGAATCGCGTCGGCAATTGCCTCCCACGCATTGGCAAACTGATACTCCACATCAAACTCCTTCGTACTCTCCACCATCTTGGGGATTATGCGGGAGCCGTTGGTAGACTTGCCGCGTTCATTCTGGAGCCCTTTGACCATGACATTCGACGACACACCTGAGGAAGCAGCGTTCCGCACTGAAGTGCGCCGCTGGCTCGCAGCCAATGCCACACCCAAGACCAGTGGCACCTCCGCGCTGCAGGCAAGCGCGGCCGAAAGCGAAGCCGACTATGTCGGCATTGCCAAGGCCTGGCAGGCCAAAGTGTCGGATGCGGGCTGGGCGTGCATGTGGTGGCCGAAGGCCTATGGCGGTCGCGATGCCTCGCCGATTCAGCGCGTGATCTGGAGCCAGGAGGTCGAGAAATTCAACGCCCCGGACGGCTTCTTCATCATCGGCCAGGGCATGTGCGCGCCGACGCTGATGGCCTATGCCAGCGACGCAGACAAGCAGCGCCACCTGCCGCGCATGGCGCGCGGCGACGACATCTGGTGCCAGCTGTTCAGCGAGCCCGTGGCAGGCTCCGACCTTGCGGGCATTCGTACCCGCGCAGAGCGCGACGGCGGCGACTGGATCATCAACGGCCAGAAAATCTGGACCTCGGGTGCGCACTACTCCGACTACGGCATCGTCATCACGCGCACCGACCCGACGGTTGCCAAACACAAAGGCCTGACCATGTTCTGGCTGTCGATGAAGACGCCGGGCATCGAGATCCGGCCCATCAAGCAGATCAATGGCGACAAGGCGTTCAACGAGGTGTACTTCACCGATGTCCGCATCCCGGACAGTCAGCGCCTTGGGCACGTAGGCAAAGGCTGGGAGGTATCGCTCGTCACACTGATGAACGAGCGGCTGGCGGTGGGTGGCAGCCTCGCCACGAGCGCCGATACCTTGATGCAACTGGCCGCGAACATGGAGATCGACGGCCAATCTGCGCTGAAGAATCCAGCCGTGCGCGAGAAACTCGCCGAGTGGTATGCGCAGCTGTCCGGCCTGAAATTCACCGGCTTCAGGATGGTGTCCGCGCTGTCGCGCGGCGCGGTGCCCGGGCCAGAGGCATCCATCTCCAAAGTCGTGGTTGCGCGCTGCAACCAGGACATGTCCAGCTTTGCCATCGACATGCAGGACATGGGCGGCATTCTCGATGACGACGCACTGACCGCGATGGCCGGCCAGTTCCAACGGCTGTTCATGCGTTCGCCCGCCAACCGCATTGAAGGCGGTTCGGATGAAATCCTGCGCAACATCATCGCCGAACGTGTGCTGGGGCTGCCCGCAGACATCCGCGTGGATAAAAGCATCCCGTTTAACCAGATCCCCAGCAGCGGGGCCAGCGGCACCGGCCGCTGATGCCAGCAATCGGTTGAATTCACCAATCCAGCGGCCCGAGGGCGGCATCCAATGCCCTCAGTGCCGCCGGCCACACGTCGCAAACATTCGTCAAATCAGTAGATTGAAGTCTTCCCTCCGAAGACGCGCCCGATAGCGCATCGCTGGCACGCAGGTTGCGATATGGCTTTCAGGCGACACAACACGTCGCCACTAGGAGGCCAGGTGTATCGAGACTACGAACGCAACGCTTACGACCGGAACTCTCTCGATCGGAAAGGCGGACACCGCGACTATTCGCGTCCGTCACTGCGTCGTGATCTCGACGGCGCCTGGCTTGGAGGTGTGTGTGCCGGTATCGGGAGGTACTTCGAAGTGGATCCAAATTTGGTACGTATCGCAGCAACGCTTGGCCTGTTCACCCTGACAAGCACGACGATCCTTGCTTACCTCATTGCCTGGGTAATCGTGCCGCGCTCGTGGCGTGAGTGAGAGAACGGGCCTGACCAGCGCGCGCGCTCGTGGCTTGAGTGAGAACGCGTGCCACGACCAGCGCGCATGGGTTGATTGAGCATGGCCGCGGTTGTGGTCATCGGGACACGGCGGAACGCAGAGAAGGACCTCATGCACAGTTCAAGATTGATCTACACAGCGCTGCTGCCAGCAATACTGGCGGTGCTGCTCAATGGCTGCATCAGCGTTGATCGCAACACCCGTTCGCGGTCGCTCAACAATGTCGGCGGCGATGAGATCTTTCGCGACATCGTGCCCGGGCAGACAACACGCGTGTGGTTGATCGAGCACCTGGGCAAGCCCGACGCCATCTGGCTGGACCCCAAGGAGCACGAAGTGCTGCGCTACGACAACGTTCGCGAGCATCGGACTGAGGTCAGCGTGTTTCCGCTCATCGATGTCGATGTCAGCTCAGAAGACGTCGAGCGCTACTTCTTCGAACTGGCTGACGGCAAGCTGGTGCGCTACTGGCGCGAAACCAACGACGCTGTACAGCCGCAATAGCGGCACCAGCAGATCAGCACTAAACCCGGCACGCCGCAGCGCCACGCCCGCCACGTGCAGCGCCACATGCGTCAGCGCGCGCCAGGCGGCACCGCTGGTCGGTAGACCGGGAACTCAGTCGCGAGCCGCGCCTTGTCTACCAGCGCGGCGGCAGTCGGCGCAGTGCTGAAATCCTCAAGCTGCCGTCTGGTTGGTCCCATCAGGCCGAACTGTCCGGCGGTGTGGCGTGCAATCGCCACCACAGGCGCGATCCAGTGGCTCGAGACGGTCTCCATGTTGTCGTGCACGCCGTGCTGTGTCGGCGGCACCAGGGCCAGAAAGAAACGTGTGTCGAAGCGACGCGGTCGGCCCGGCGGCGTAATCCACGCGTGATAGAAGTGAATCAGGTCCACCGCCGGACGTAGGCGCTCATTGCGGCAGAGTTCGGCGAGCGATAGTTTTCCGTCGTGCAGTGCAAGCCGATACTCAGCGAAGCGCTGTTGCATCGCTTCATTCTGCAGATCCACAAGTGCCCCCGAGTGGTCGTAGGCCAGCAGGTACCCGGCTTCTTCAAAACACTCGCGAATTGCCGCAATCCAGTAGCCCAGCGCCTGCTCTCCAATCGCCGCGACAGCGCGCGCTTGTGCAGGCGCGGGACCAACAGACAGCGAGGCATAGACCGGATCGTGGTCGGATTCGTCTACTCGTCCACCGGGAAACACATGCATGCCGCCTGCGAACACAGCTTCCGAGATGCGTTCGAGCATGAACAGCTCCATGCCCTCCGCAGCGTCACGCGCAAGCACCAGTGAGCTGGCCGGTCGAATCGGCACGTCGTCGATCTCAGCCATCAGCCTTTCACCTTTACAACCACAAAGCCGGCGCGCGGGAAGTGCTGCACGATCTCGCCAAGCTCAGGGTCGCGGCGCAGCAATGCGATATCCAACGCCGACGAGCGCACCAGCTCACCGCGCACAAAGTCGCGCCCATAGTCATCCGCTGCGACCTCGATACGATCGCCTGGTTTCAGACCATTGGGTTCATTGGGATCGGTATGCGGCAGGGTCTCGGGAATCGAATCACGCGCGATGCCGAGCGCTTCTTCGCCCGTCATCTCGCTGCGCGCACCGTGACCAATCGCGTGCATCCGCGCATTCCATGCGCGGTACTTCGGCAGCCGATCCAGCAGGTCAGCCGCTTGTGGATGTGCGGTCCGCAGCCACCACGTGACGTGATAGACCTGCGCGTCAGCAAGACCTGGTGCCGCGCCGAACAGGAAATGTCTGCCATCACGCAACTGCGTTTCGATCAACCGCGCGTGCGCGCGCAGCTGTTCATGCATCACCGGTACGGCTGCTTTCATGCGCGCGAGATCGAAGGGCGTGCCGGACATCATTGCTCGATCGTCGATGAAGTCTTTCGGCACCGAGTCGCCAATGTGGCCGAAGATCGCGCCCACGGCCGCCATGAAGAACACCTTGTCGGTCCAGGCCGCCAACGCGTAATGCAATCCTTCGCCGCCGTCGGGGAACAGCGTGGGCGTGGGGAAACGCCGCTCCAGCTCACGCATGATGCATTGCGAGTCGCAGTACACGTCGGCGCCGATCTGCATTGAAGGTGTGCGTCGATACCCGCCCGTCAGCGGCGTGTACAGCGGCTTCGGCATGACGTTGGGAATGAGGACACTACGCCAGGCCAACTGCTTGATGCCGAATACGATCCGCACCTTTTCCGAAAACGGCGATGCGTCGTAGTGATGAAGAATGATCTCGGCCACAGGCAGGCACTCGCGCGATGGACTGCGGCGGAGAATAGCCCACGCCCGTGGCCGAGCCCAAACTCGCGTTTACCTGCGCGCCGCATCACACGTGCACAATCGCCCGTTCACAGCAATGCCAGCGCCGCATTTCAGCGGCCGCTGACAGTGCGCCCACGCAGTGCCTACACCAAAGGTTCGCATGACAAACAGTTTTTTGACGCTGGCCGAACTGCGCGCGACGCACTCGGGTACAGGGCAACTCAACTGGATCGGACTTCGCCCGAATCGCAACACGGCAATGACCGCAGTCCAATCGGTTGAAGCCATCGCCGGCCGCGGGCTGGCCGGCGATCGACATGCGGCGCGCGCGCACAGCGGGGCCAACACCCGCCAGGTCACCTTGATTCAGCAGGAGCACCTGCCGGTGATTGCGGCACTCGCGCACCACACACCGATCGAGCCCGCCATGCTGCGCCGCAATCTGCTCGTCCGCGGCATCAACCTGCTGGCGCTGCAACGCGCGCAATTCCGGATCGGCGATGTGACCCTGGAAGGGACGGGGTTGTGCCACCCCTGCTCGCGCATGGAAGCGGCGCTAGGAACCGGCGGCTACAACGCCATGCGTGGTCATGGCGGCATCACTGCACGAATCATTGAAGGCGGTTGGCTGCGCCTGGGCGATGTCGTTTACGTCCTTCCGAGCGAGCCCGGCGAATAGCTGCGACCACTCGCCCGCACGCTGCGCGAATTTGCGCCGCTGTACCGGCGTCAGGGTGGTCAGGATGGTGACCGCAAGGTCCTGCTGCAGCTTCTGGTTGTACGCACGGATGCGGCGCAGTTCCGGCGTGTACCAGCGTTCGCGATTGCCGGCCATTTGCGCCAGCTGCGTCGTAAAGCACGAATGCATGCTGCGCCGCCGCGCCAGCAGCCCGAACAGCTCTCCCTGCCAGCGCCGCCAATAGGCCAGACGATGCTCGCCTTCCGGCAGCAGCGCGACGGCAGTGCGATTGATGGCGCCCATCTGAGCAGACGACAGCGGGCCAATCATGTCCGCGTATCTGTCGACCATTGATTCGACCACCATTTCCCGCTTTTCCTGCGGGCTGATGTCTGCGTCCTCCTGCGCAGTCTTGGCGTTCAGCTCATCGATTCTTTCGCGAAAGTGCGCGATCTGTTGATCGCTGACACGCAGGAACAGATCCGCCATCACGCCGATGCCTTGCCGGCTGGTGTCATCGATCCAATCGCGGACCTTGGCCTGCACGCTCGTAAGGTCCGCCGGAACAATGTTTCGTTCAGTGGCCGCGGCCGAGATCTCGCCCAGCGTCGCGGCGTAACGGGGCAGTTGAGTCTTGCGGTGCCAGGCCTGCTGTTGCTCGACCTGCTGGTCGAGCCACGCGATCTGCTCTTTGGTCAGATCGAAGTACTGGTCCGCCTGCCAGCTGATCAGCGTATCCGCGTTCTCGTACACCACAGGCAGACCCAGCTTCAGGTAGCGCGCGCTCATGCTGCTGCAACCCGACATGGCCAGGCTGCATACAACGAACGCAAACAGTGTCGCTTTTGGCCAACTCAAGTTATTCACCGCACCTGTGGATATGTCGTGGGATAAGTCCGGGATCGTTTGCCCAAGTTGCGCTGCTGTAGGCGTTTTCACACACCTGTCCAGGTTTTGCGCAGCGAGTAGAAGCTTCATAAGTTTCATGTAGTTACATGCAGTTATTGATGCTTCAACACAGACATTTCCGCTATGTCGTGAGGATTGCTCAGACAATGTGACACATGTGCATAACGTACAGACTCACGCTGCCGCCTCAAAGCACCCGGCAACATGTTTGCTGCCGGGTATGCGGCTTCTGACCGCACCCACATCGCAGGATTCCCGAGCCAGGCCACAACGGCTGCAGAAGGATCAGCCAGCCGGCCTCAGCAAGCGCTGAAACCCTGCATCAGCGCTGAATCAACCGACAGGCCGGTCCCGGATCACCATCAGCCGGACCTCGGTCATGTCATTGATGGCGAAGCGCACGCCTTCACGCCCGAGCCCCGAATCCTTCACGCCCCCGTAGGGCATGTTGTCCACGCGGTAGGACGGCACATCACCGATCACAACGCCACCGACCTCGAGCACGTCCCAGGCGCGCTGAGCCTTGTAGAGGTCGCGGGTGAAAATACCGACCTGCAGCCCGAAGACGCTGTCATTGGCCATCTTCAGCGCCTGCTCGAAGTGACTGAACTTGAACAGGTTGGCGACCGGCCCGAAGGCTTCCTTGCAGCTGACCGAAGCCTTGGGATCGACGTTCTCAAGCAACGTGGCATCGAGCATCGCGCCATCACGGGTTCCACCGCACAGCAGCGTTGCCCCACCCGCGACGGCTTCCTTGATCCAACCTTCCAGACGAATGGCTTCCTTCTCGGAAATCATCGGGCCAATAAACGTCTCGCGTTGCTTTGGATCGCCCTTCTTCAACGGTCGCGTGGCCGCCACCAGGCCGTCGCGCACGGCGTCATACAGCTTCTCGTGAACCAGAATGCGCTGCACGCCAATGCAGCTCTGACCGGACTGATAGAACGCGCCGAAGATGATGCGCTCGACAGCGTCCTTAACGTCAGCGTCTTCATCAACGATGCAGGCGGCATTGCCGCCGAGCTCGAGTACCACAGGTTTTTTGCCGGCTTTGGCCTTCAACGCCCAACCCACATCCGGCGAACCGGTGAACGACAGCAGTTTGAGTCGTTCGTCCGTCGTGAACAGGTCGGCACCGTCACGATGACAAGGCAGCACGGAGAACGCGCCCTTGGGCAGATCGGTCTCAGCCAGCACTTCACCGATGATCAGTGCGCCGATGGGCGTCAGGCTGGCCGGCTTCAAAACGAACGGGCAGCCCGCAGCGATGGCCGGCGCGACCT